>CAZJMO010000085.1:5087-10751 GCA_964547085.1 uncultured Fibrobacteraceae bacterium
AACCACGTCGACTTCGACGGCTGGCACTCCGACAGCGGCACCTGGCAGGTGATGAACGGCATCATCTCCGGCACCTGGGGGCTGGCTGCGGAAGAGCAACGGCACTTCGACGCGCTGACCGAGGCGCGGATCGGGGTGGACACGCCGCTCGAGGAACGGCCGGAGCTGTAGCGCGCGCCGCTTGAGACGATGACGGGGCAGCGCCGCCGGGTGCTGCCCCGTCACGACATCGCTACTGGCGCCGCCGGCGCACCTCTTCCTTGATCCGCTGGATGTGCCCGCGGCCGAGCGCCTTGACCTCGCAGCCAAGCTCGAAGTAACGGCGGATGCGGTCGTCGTCCAGGATGCCGAAGCAATCGATGACCGCCAGCGGGCCGCCGGCCATCGCGACCACCTCATCCGGGTCCAGTTCCTGGTACTCGGTGTGCGGGACGGCCAGGATCAGCACCTCGGCGTTCGCGAGCGCCCGGCTCAGGTCGGGCTCCACCCGCAGATCCGCCAGATGGTCCTGGTTGCGGAAGAACCGCGACCAGGAATGCCCGGGAGACGGGTACGTGTCCTGCTTCTCCAGCTCGTACCAGTGCTCGACGTAGGGATCGTGGACGCGCATCTCGGCGCCCATCTCGGTCAGCCGGCGGACGACCATTTCCGAGCCGCTGTAACGCGTGTCGCCCACGTCCTGGCGGTAGCTGGCGCCGCAGATCAGGACGTCCGCGCCGGCGATGTAGCGGCCCATGTTGCGCAGCGCGTCGCGAACGAGGGTCGCCACGTGCAGGCCGCGCGTGTCGTTGATGTCGATCGCGGTCGTGCTCAGCTTGAAGACGTCGTCGCCGTCCTCGAAGCCCAGGATATGCTTGTACGCCCAGTAGCCGAGGCCGCCGTCCTTGGGCAGGCAATAGCCGCCGATGCCCGGGCCGGGGAAGAGCATGTTGTTGTGGGTCGGGCGCATCTTGATCGCGTCGATGACCTTGACCAGATCGACGCCGTTGCGCTCGGCGAAGATGCTCCACTCGTTCTGGAAAGCCAGGATCGTCGCGCGGTACGAGTTCTCGACGATCTTGGTGGTCTCCGACTCGATCGGGCGATCCATCACCGTCAGCGGGAACTCCTCGGTGTTGAGCACCTCGCGCAGGAACGTGTCGACCCTTTCGCGTGCGGCCGCGTCGCAGCCGCTGCACACGCGCCAGAAGTCGCGGATCGAGGACACGTAATGGCGGCCGGGCATGACCCGCTCGAAGCTGTGGCTCAACAGCGGCACGGCGCTCACGCCACGGGCCGCGAAGGCCTTCTTGAGGATCGGCCAGGCCACGAACTCGGTGGTGCCGGGCGCAACGGTGGTCTCGATCAGCACCAGGCACTCGGGCCGGATCTTCTCGCCGATGGTGCGCATGGTCGCCTCGAGCGCGCTCATCTCGGCCTCGCCGGTGCGCATGTTGCCCAGTTCGACCTTGGTGTAGTCGCACTGGACGTCGACCACGACGCAGTCGGCCAGCGCCAGGCAGTCGCTGTTGAACGTGGCGGTGAAGGTCTTCTTCTCGAGCACCGTGCGCGCGATCATCGGATCGACCTCGGGGTCCTCGGCCTTGACCGGCGACTCGCCGCGGTTCAGCAGGGGGATCTTCCAGTAGCTGCGCGTGCTGGGGCGCTGGCAGCCGATGACGAACTTGTTCGGCTCGCCCTTGTGTTCGCCCGTCTTGTGGACCGTGTCGGCCACGATGGCCGCCATCACGGCGCCGACGAATCCCACGCCCATGACCACGACGATCTCCTGGCCCCGGGTGCGGGCCTCGGCGACGAGCGCCTCGAGGCGTTGCATCTCGGCCGCGTACTCGTCCTGCTGGGGCAGACGGAATTCCTCACCGGTCGGGCTGATCGAGTGCTCTGTCATGGCTTCTCCTGTGGGGGTGCCGAGGGGTGTGGGGCGGTCGGGTCATGGATGATCGGGTACGTATTTTACCACGACCCCCGGTGGAGGTTCAATCGGGTAGGCGCCGGACGCGGCGAAACGACGCGGACCGGAACGAGTCTCCGGTCATTCCTCCCAGATTCTCACGACCGCCCGGAAAATGTCCGATTCGGTGATCATGCCGATGACGCGCCGGTCGTCGTCGACGACGGGCAATCCGCTGATCTTGTTGTCGAGCATCAATTTGGCGGCTACGCCAAGGGAATCTTCCGCGTGCACGGTGATCGGGTCCGGCGTCATCTCGCCCTTGACCATGATGTGCGACAGCGTCTCGTGCAAGTCCCAGATGGTGAGCGAGTTCATCTCCGGCGCGTCGGTGGTGTGGATGTCGCTGCGCGTGATGATGCCGACCAGCTCGTCGTCCTCGATCACCGGCAACCGCCGGATCCCGTGCTGTTTCATCAGCTTCCGGGCGTTGACGAGCGGCGTGGTGGGCGTCACCTCGATGACCTTGCGCGCCATCCAGTCCCGGACGAATTCCTGTTTCATGGTGCCGGCTCCGTTCCTGGTCTCGCGCGCTCGACGTTGTCGTCAGCGGCTGTAGGCGGTGGTGCGGATATCGGCCGGCCAGACGAGCTGGAACCGGCCGTCCTGGATCTGCAGGACGTGCGTGCGCACGCCGTTCTGTCGTTCGTAGCGACCGTAGCTTGAAAACTTCACCGGGCCGAACGGCGTGTCCATGACGGTGCGTTCCAGGGCCGCGCGGATGTCCGCCGGGCTGAAGGATGCGGCTCGCTTCAGCGCGTCCGCAGCCACCAGCAACGCGGCGTAGGCTTCGGCGCCGTGGTAGTCGGGGACGGCCGCGTAGGTCGCCGCGTAGTGGTCGTGAAAATCCTGGGCGCCGGGATAAGGCAGCCGACTGGACCACAGGCTCGCCGTCGTCAGGCCCTCGGCCGCGGAACCGGTCCCCGCGATGAAATCGGGACTGGCGAAGCCAAGAGCACCGCCGCTCAACTGGGACGCGACGCCGAGGCCGCGGATCAGCAGGGTCAGGGCGATGCTGTCGTCCAGCGTGGCGATCATGTAGACGACATCCGGCGGGTCCTGCGTCAGCGACGACAGCTGGGACCGCAGCCGGGCGGGGTCGGCCCCCGCGCCGGGCGGGAACGGGATCAGCAGCCGCGACTCGATTCCGTTGTTCTGCAGGAAGTCCAGCATGTCGGTGGCGCCGTCGATGCCGAACATGGTGTTCTCGTGGACGATCGCCACGCTGCGCGGACGAACCTCCCGCAGCCACAAATCCTTGAGCCCGGCGGCGTATTCGCTGGCCGGAGGACTGAGGCGGAACACGTTGGCCAGGCCCGACCTGGTGATGCGATCGGCGGCGGCGGTGGAGACCAGGAACGGCACGTCGCGGGCGTCGGCCTCGCGGACCATGGCGTCGGTGGGGTCGCTCCGGAAACCGCCCACCAGCATCACCGCCCGGGCATTGACGACCAGGTCCGCGACGATCGCGCGGGCGATGTCGGGATTCTCCTCGTTGTCGCCGAAGACCAGCAACAGCCGCCGACCGTCGATCCCGCCCTCGGCGTTGATCGTCTCCGCAGCCAGCGTGAACGCGTTCTTCATCATCAGCGCGGTCTCCGGAGAGTTGCCCGTCAGCGGCAGCGGTACGCCGACGACCACCGGCGGCCGATCACCGAGCGCGGCGCCGGCGACCGGCGGCCTGACAGCGGGCGCCGGGTTGGCCCAATCCGGCTGCACGCCCGGTGCGAAGTCGAACACCACCGAGCCCCACAGGAACACCACGGCGGTCACCAGGGCGATGCCGATGACGTTGAGCGCCGCACCCGCCTTGACCATCTCCCAGATCTTCACGCGCTCGCTGCCGAAGACGATGGCGTTGGGCGGGGTCGCCACCGGCATCATGAACGCACACGACGCCGACAGCGTGGCCGGGATCATCAGCAGCATGGGATTCTCGCCGATGGCCACGGCCAGCGAACTGAGAACCGGCAGGATCATCTGGGTGGTCGCGGTGTTCGAGGTCAGCTCGGTCAGGAACGTCATCGTCACGTTGATGGACGCGACCATCACCACGGGCGAGAACCGGGCCAGATCGACCAACTGACCACCCAGGTAACCGGCCAGCCCACTCACCTGGAAACCCTTGGCCAGGGCGAAACCGCCGCCGAACAGGATGATGACGCCCCAGGGCAGGCGGGGGAAAACCGTGGTGTCCACCAGCGTGGCGCTCCTGGCGGACGCCGCCTCGCTGCGCGTGGGGATGAAGAAAAGCAGCAGCGCCATGATCATCGCCACGGTCCCGTCGTCCAGGGTCACGGCGTCGGGCAACAGTCTGGACCAGCCCGGAATATCGACGAAGCCCAGCGAGATGTCGGTGCGGAACAACCACAGCAGCGCGGTGATCGCGAACACGGCCAGCACGATACGCTCTTCGTGGCTGACCGGGCCCAACTCCTTGTATTCCCGGCTGATCATCCGCCGATCGATCTTCAGATCGGCGGCCGGCCGGTACAGGGCCTTGGTGAGCATCAACCAGGTGATCACGAGCATCACCGCCGCGATGGGCAAGGCCATGATGAACCAGCTGCCGAACGGAATCCCCGGCGCTTCCGGGAACGTCAGCCCGAAGACACGCTGGAACACCAGGTTGGGCGGCGTGCCGACCAGGGTCGCCATGCCGCCGATCGACGCCGAGTACGCGATCCCCAGCATCAGCGCCACGGAGAACTTGTGCGCGCTGCTCTTCCCGAACTCCTCCTCCATCTTGAGGATGATCGACAGCCCGACCGGCAGCATCATCACGGCCGTCGCCGTGTTCGAGATCCACATCGAGAGGAACGCGGCGGCGACCATGAAACCCAGCACCAACCGCGACGGACTGCCGCCGATCGTCTTGATCACCAGCAGGGCGATGCGCTTGTGCAGGTTCCACCGTTCCATCGCCAGCGCGATGATGAAGCCGCCCATGAACAGGAAGATGGTGCTGTTGAAATAGAGCGGCGCGGTGGCCGCGGGCGTCATGATGCCCAGCAGCGGGAACAGGACCACGGGCATCAACGACGTGGCCGCCAGCGGAATGGCCTCGGTCACCCACCAGACGGCCATCAACACCGAGACGGCCGCCATGCGACCGACCAGCGGTATGTCGGGATCGAGGTCGAGCAATGATGTGGCAAGGAACAGGATCGGCCCGAGGATCAGACCGATGATCTGGACCTTGTTACGCCGGTACGTGACTGCGGTCATGACCACCTCTTCTTCGCGGAACGTACTCGTCGCCGCGGGGACGAAGTAGCGGCAGCAACGCGACTACTCGTCCTGTTCGTCGCATTCGTCGGCATTTGTGAGGTCGACGATCACGCCCATGATCATGGCCATGACGTGACCCTCCTCATCGGTGCCGACGCGCGAAACGGTCCCGCGGACCCGGTCCCAGTTCCCTTCGAACGGACGCAGGCGACATGCCACGAGCACGCGGTCCTCGCCGTCGCCCCGGACGGTCACGTCGGCGTTGACGCGGTCGCCGATCTCGATCTCGTCGAGGTCCATGCGCGTGTCGTCCGTGATGTGGAGCATGGAGCCCATGACCCACACGGCGTGGTTCTCGCGGTCGAACCCGGTGATCGGGCCGGCGAGACGGCTCCAGCACTCGTGCTTGTCGTCGTCGTCGTCATCGTCGTTGTCGCAGTCGCAGTAGTGATCGACCTCGAGGCGCGCGGGGTCGCCGCCGT
>CAZJMO010000086.1:0-10735 GCA_964547085.1 uncultured Fibrobacteraceae bacterium
GCAGGCGGTTGGCCTCGCGCAGACGACCGTCGGCCGCCGCGGGATTGTCGGGTCCGACCTGCAGGAGGCCGCCTGGGGCGCGGGGACGATCACGGCGGTCTGCACGGTGGGCCGGCATGTTGCAACTCCGTCTCGGGGTCCCGGAAATTCCGGGATTCCCCGATGATTCCTCTTGGTGTCTTCCCGCCTCCGCGGCGGGTCTTCCTGACACACGACGTTGCAACCGGCGGGCCCGGCTCAATCCGCCCAGCGATGTTCCCAGGCCTCGGGCCGTCCCTTCAGGAAACGGTCGAACCACTCCAGCATCATGGTGCGGTGTCCGGCGTAATTCTCCCAGCTGCCGGCGATGCCGTGATCCTCGCCCGCGAAGGTGACCAACTCCACCGGTTTGCCCTGCACCTGCAGCGCCGTGAACATCTCCATCGACTCGCCGGTGGTGACGTTGACGTCGGCGGCGCCGTGCAGCAGCAGCAGCGGCGTGGTCACGTCGCCGGCGGCGAAGAGCGGCGAGTGGTCGGTGAAGTACTGCGGATGTTCCCAGGGCATGCGGCCGCCCGCGGCCATGTCGCCGTAGGTCCAGCCCCACGCGCCCTGGCCCCAGTAGGTGGCCAGGTCGGCGATGCCGTACATGGAGACGGCCGAGGCGAAGAGGTCGCTGTGGGTGACCAGGTACATGGTCATGAAGCCGCCGTAGCTGCCGCCGTAACAACCGACCGCGCCCGCGTCGAGCTGCGGATACCGGGCCAGGAGCGCCTCGGCGCCGGCGATGATGTCGGCACTCGCGGCCGGGCCCCAGTCGCCGGCGTGCCAGTCGGCGAACGCGTCGCCGTAGCCGTGGCAGCCGCGCGGGTTGACCACCAGGACGGCGTAGCCGTTGGCGGCCCAGAACTGGTGCGTGGTGTTGAAGCCGCGCATGGTCGGCGTGCTGCCGCCGTAGTAGTAGACGATCAGCGGCACCGAGGCGGCGTGGTCGCGCGCCGGCTGGTCGAAGACGTCGCCCGCCTTGCCGGCCGGGCGGTACCACCAGGCATCGACGGTCTCGCCGCCGGGGCCGGTGAAGCCGGCGTCCTCGGCCGCGACGGCGGCGAAGCGGGCCGGGAGATCGCGGTCCGGTGCGGCCAGTTCGCGCGGCTTGCCGCCCAGCGGCTGCAGCCACAGGCGGCGCGGCGCGTCCGGAGCGGCCGCCGTGTAGCCGACGACCTCGCCGTCGGGGCTCAGAGCCCAGCCGCCGCCGGTCTCGCCCGCGGTCGGCAGTTCTTCCGCTGTCCAGGCGTCGCCGTCCGCACGAAGCGACACCAGCACGTCGCGGCTGCCGGCGTTGGCGGGCAGGACGAGATTGCGGCCGCCGTCGGTCCATGCGGGCAGGCCGCGTCCGGCGGCGAAGGCGTAGCGCAGATCGCCGGTCACGCGTTCGAACGCGCCGCTCTCGAGGTCCAGCATCCAGACCTGCTTGTGGTAGACGTTGTGCTCGACGCGGCCGCCGCCCACTTCCTCGGGCGGGCCGATGAAAGCCAGCCGACGCCCGTCCGGATGCGGCGTCAGCGCCTGCGGACGCACTTCCCAGCCGCCGGAGAAGGTGGCGACCTGACGGTCTTCGCCGCTCGCCAGGTCGATCACGCGGATCTCGGTGCGGAACCACGGCCGCGGCACCTGGGGCACGGTGCGGGTGTAGACCACGCGGCGGCCGTCGGGCAGCCAGGCCGCGTCGTCCAGGGTCCAGTCGCCGGGCTGGGTGAGCACGCGGCGGACGCCGGTCTCGAGGTCGACCAGCTGCAGGTGCGGACGCGGGGTCCAGTCGCTGACGCGCTCGCGCAGGATGTCCCAGCGCCGCTGGTCGTCCGAGGGGTCGTCGGCTTCGAGGCCGCGGGTGGTCGCCATGAGCAGACGCTCGCCGCGGGGATCGAACTTCAGCAGCCCCAGACCCGGCTCGTCGACCACGACCGTCCGGACCGGGCCGCGCGGGGCCGTCCACAGCAGCAGGTCCGTGCCGTCCTCGCCGGGGCGACGCAGCAGGAGCCGGCGGCCGTCGGGCGTAAACGTGATCGCCGAGGCGCGCGGACCGCCCAGATCCGACGCCACGAGCTGGCCGCGACCGTCCAGGACGCTGACCTCGCCGCGCCGACCCTCGCCCGTCGGGTTCCGGCGCGACAGCTTGCGGGCGAGCAATTCGCCGCGCGGCGCCACCGCCAGCGACCCCAGCGAGGCCACGTTGCGGGCGCGGTCGAAGCGGCTGAAGTCGAGGCGGGATTCCAGGTCCCAGGTGTAGGCGGCGTCGCCGTCGGCGGTCAGACGCAAGGCCGTGCTCGTATCGGACACGCTCACGCGCACGAAGACGAACGCGGCGCCGGCGGGCAGCACGACAGCGCCGTCGGCCGGGTCGCCGTCGATCCAGATCTCGGCGTTCTCACCCGCGTCCACGGTGACCTCGCTCCAGCGATCGCCCGTCAGCCGGGCGGCGAGCCACCAGACACCGGGCTCGACCAGACTGACCACGCCGTCCGCGGTGTTGACGCGCGTCCATTCCTGCGCTTCGCCGACGCCGACGGACACCTTGTCGCCGCGCGCGGGAAGCCAGCCGCGCGGATCCAGTTCGGGGACCGTCTCGGCCGTGGCGTGGACGCGCGGACCGAGGTCGCCCGCAGGCGCGGTCGGCAACGGACCGACGCGCAGCAGTTGCGGGGCCGGAACGGGTTCGGCGACGGCGAGGCCGGCGGCGAGGAGACAGCAGATGACAAGGGCCGCAGCGATGGAACGCATGGCAGACTCCGGGACACGAGGATGCGCCGGACCATCATGATCGCGGTCACGGTGCGGAAGCGGTTGGTCGCAGGCATACTAACCCCGGCCGAGACGGGATTCCAGCGATTGTCGCCGACATACGCCGTTCCGGCCGGCGCCGAAACCGCTGACAAGCGGCGCGAGATAGGCGCGGGCGAAATCCGTCTCGTCCGCCCAAGCTAGTCATGATTCTCGGTCGGGACACGGACACAAGAAGGGGGCGGCCGTGAAGCCGCCCCCTCGTTCCGCGATCCGTTTGCGCGTTACTTGCGCGGCAACGTCTTGGGGTCGACACGATCGCCGACGCCGCCGACGGCGAAGGCCGACTTGTCGTTCCCGCCCAGAGTGATGGTGGTCACGGTCCAGACATCACCGGTCTCGCCGAGGCTGCCGTAGTAGGTACGGACCTCCTGCTCCGGCGTGCCCTCGTTGAGGCGGATGACCACGGTGCAACCGGTCGGGTTGGGACCGTCCTCGACCTCGTCGTCGTAATAATGCACCTGCACCAGATAGTCGCCCACGGGCGGTTGACCGATGGTGATGTTCTCGGGTCCGAAGCCGTTGGTGTCGTCGAAGTCCAGGGACAGGCCCATGGCGGTATCGTCGTTGCCGTAGTAGCAACGCTCGCCGCTCGGATCGGTGGTCCACAGGTCGACGTCGGTCTCGGGCGTGTCCCAGGTCAGGGTGACGCGGAAGCCCGCGGGCGGCACCTGCGCCGAGAAACCGGCTGTGTCCTCGGCCAGACGGCTGCCCGCCCAGGCGAAGACGCGGACGGTGTGGTCTTCGTTCTCGTTGGACGCTTCCACGGCCACGTCCTGGCTGAAGCGTCCGTTGTTCACGTTCAGTTCGAAGACCTGGTCGGCATCGCCGTCGATGCTCAGGTGGGCCGACGTCAAGGTCGGGCTGGAGATCACGCCGCTGATGGTCAGGACACGGTCGGTGACCGGCGACGAGATGGCGTCGATCTCCACGAACCACGCCACGTCCAGGATCATCTCCTGGCCGACCGTCACCGCTGCGGTCGCGAACTGCATCTCGACCGACGCGGTGTCCTCGGAATAATCCTGCGGCACGCACACCTGGAGCACCTGCACGATCTGGCCCCGGGCCGGCACGGTCACGCCGTACCAGTTGCCGCTGAGCACGGCCACGCGGTCGATCGGCACGAAGGCCAGATTCCCGTTCACGTCCTCGTCGCCCTCGTTGACCAGGGTGACGTTGTAGGTGACGGTCTCGCCGGGATTGGCTGCGTCGTCGACGAATTGCTCGGACGCCAGATCGAACGACCCCACGCGGACGTACGTCGGCGTGACCTCGACCGCGGCGGTCGCCTCGCGCGTGGCGCCGAGCGCGCCGGTGGCCGTCACGGCCACGGTGTAGTCGCCGGCCTCGGTGGGCCGGAAGGTGCAGGTCGGGCCATCGCCGGAGAGGTCGGCGTAGGCGCCGCCGGTAACGGTCCACTCGAAGGCGAGGGTGCCGCCGACGGTGGTCGCGGCCATGGCGCGGGCGGTGACCGTGCCGCCGACCGGCACGACACCGGGCGCGACGGTGAGCGACTCCAGGACCAGGGCGTTGTCGGCGTAGTTGTAGAGTTCAGCCGCGACCTGGGCCGCGATGCCCTCCGCCACGGTCACCTCGTCCTGTACGGCGCGAATATAATTCTTGGCCACGACGATGAAATCGTACGCGCCGACGGGCAACGTGGTCGTGAAACTGTCGCTGACACCCTGGAGAATGGCGATGCGCGGTTCGGTTGCCGGCTGATCACGCTTGGCGATGATCACGGTCTTGCCGACCTCGACGACGCCTTGGGTATCGATGTCGCGGATCGAAACCGCGATGGGCGCCTGCTGCGCGGGATCCTGCTGGGGCGAGGTCAATTGGTCCCCCACCTCGGCCAGTTCGCTGCTGCCGCTGGTGGCGCCGACGTAGTTCTTGATCTGGTCCTGGGCCGTCTTCTTGAGCGTGACGACGGTGGCGTCGAGTTCGCCCTGGTGCCACAAGTGCACATCACCGCGCATCCGTTTCTTGAGCGCGTGGTTGTCGGGAAGATTGCGGTACGAGGCGACCTTTTCGGCCGGCGTCGAACCGTCGAGAGAACCCAGGGGCACCAGTCCATCTTGTTCGTTCCCCGTGGTGATCATGTCGATGATCGCGACATCGCGCTGGGCGTTGTGCTCCTCCAGACGCTTGGCCATGTCCGAGACGATGGGGATACCGGAATCCGACGCGCTGAGCGCCTCGCGCAACGAGTGCGAACCGCTGAGCACGCGCCAACTCGTCCGCAACATCTGTCCGCTCGAGACAACTGCGTTCTTGGCGGTGATCAGCACGCCGCGCACCACGCCTTTGACCGCGTTGGTGAACATCCCCTTGCCCTGGCCACCGTAGGGCTGGATCGCGTCCTCGAGTTCGAGGAGGTCGTCGAACCGCTCGCCCGCCTGCACGCTGGCAGCCAGGTATTGCTCCACAAGGGCGCCGACATCGGTATTGGATTTGCCGGCGGTCAGGGCCGCTTCGATCTGGTCCATGATCCCGTCGAGATCGCCCATGGCGTCGGTGACTTCGGTCTGGGCGTCCCAGTAGCCGGCAAGGGCCTCGTCCATGGGAACACCGGGCTCGGGACCGGCGGGTCCGTCGGAGTCGCCGCCGCCGCAGCCGATGATCAGGAGTACAGACAGAAACATCGCGGTCTTCAGGACCAGCGGTCGATTCGCGATCATGGTGTCTCCCAGATGCAAAAGCACAAAATGCCGGCGCAATCACGATTCACTCGCAATTGGAACCGTTGATCGCGGATGATGATAATTCATATCCGCCACTCTTGGCAAGACCTTGTCCATCCTGGCTCCGGCCGGCGTCGCAGGAACCTCGACGACACGAGAACCCCTCCGGGCGACGCCTTCTGCGCCGCACCGGAGGGGCTCGTCCAGATCAAGATGTCGGGCCGGTCCTAGCGGTACAGCCCCTTCATGTCGGACCAGCTCCGGAGTTCGGTCCCGCCGGCCTTGTCGCTGTCGTCACCGTCGTCGTATTCGTCTTCCGGACAGCCCTGCTCGTTGTAGTCGGCCAGCTCGTCCTTCAACATCAGGGCCTCATGGCGAACGTCGCCGCGGGGCTTGCTGAAGACCGGATACATGGCCAGCAGCGCGTCCGCCGCGTCGATGGTCCCCTGGATGCCGTCGTCGGCTCCGGAGATCACGTTCAGCTTGGCGGCGATGAGGTGGTGCGCCAGGATGACCGTGGCGTCGCCGCGAACGGGCGCCTCGAGGATGGCCAGGAGGTCGTTGCGGGAAGACTCGACGCCACCCACGACGAGAGTCTCCACCGGCCAGTCGTGATTCTTCCAGTAGCCCGGCGTGCGGTAGCAGCCGGTCTCCGGCGGGCAGTCGCAGACGAATTCGGCGGTGAACGTCATCGACTCCTCGTACCCGTCGAACGACATGGTGAACACGCCCTCGACGACGTACGCGCCACAGAGATCCATCCCCCACATGCCGGACGCGTCGAAGGGTACGGTCCGCCACTGATTCTCGGTCGTGACCGGGAACGCACCGGTGGCCGAGGTGACGACCACGCCGTCCTGAGTGAGCTCGACCACGTAGGAGACGGTGACGTCGGGAATGACGGTGCCGAAGTACACCGCGCCGTCAGCCATCCAGCCGTCGCAGTCAGCGGTCCCTTCGAGGGACGTGAGATGAGTCGCTTGGGCTGCGCCCGCCAGGACAAGTACGGCGGTCGCGATCAGAATGTATTGAGTGAGCTTCATGGGCGAACCTCCCGGACATGAAGAAAACGTGACATCGAATCAGGACGCACAGTATATCATATTTTACTTCTTTCGTGCAATACACTGGTATCGACCGTTCGCGTCAGACCCGCCCCTCCACCGTCCGGCGCATGAACTGCACGCGGTCGTACGCCGATCCGTGCGGCCAGCCTTCCTGGCGCATCTTGCCGCGGAAGCGATCGACGGTCTCGAAGTTGTGCGCGGCCATCCAGGTGCGGATCTCATCGTTCATGCCGCCCAGGCGCTCGATCCCGTCGCGATAGAAGACCGACACCGCCTGCACCGCCGCCGCGCCCACGAGCAGCATCTTGATCGCGCCGGCGCCGTCCGTAACACCGGTCGAGGCGCAGAGGTCGCACGGCATGTTGCCCGACAGCTGGGCGATGGTCCGCAGCGGCAGTCCCATCTCCTCGGGCGTGCTCAGCGGCGGCCCGGCCACCACCTTGAAGTTCTGGATGTCGATGTCGGGCTGGTAGAAACGGTTGAAGAGGACCAGGCCGTCGGCGCCGCGAATGCCCAGGCGCGTCAGGCTCTCGGCGAGGCTCGAGAAGAAGCTGCCCACCTTGAGCGCCACCGGTATCGACACCTGCTTCTTCACCGCCGCCAGCACGTCGAGATAGATCTTCTCGTTGTCGGCGGCGGTGTGCACCGGGTCGGCCGGCGAGACGAAGATGTTCAGCTCGAGGGCGTCGGCGCCGGCGGACTCGGCCCGCCTGGCGAAATCGACCCAGCCCGCGGACGACGCGCAGTGGATCGACGGGATCACCGGAATCGACACCGCGTGCTTGGCGCCCTCGATCAGCCGCAGATACTCGCCCACGGCGTTCTCGGACTCGTAGCCGCTGATGTAGTCGGCGGCCGCCGAATGGTGATGCGAGCCCTCGGACGCGGCGATCACCCGGTCCGCGTCGGCCATGATCTGCTCCTGGAACAGCGACTTCAGCACGACCGCCCCCGCGCCCGCCACAGCGCAGGCCTTGACGGCGTCCACCGTCGCGGTCAGCCGGCTCGAGCCGACGATGATCGGGCTGGGGAGATTCAGACCGAGGTAGTGGGTGGCGAGGTGGGTCTTGTTCGTCATGGCGCACGACTCCCGGTTGGGTGGGCGAGGGGACCGTGGAGATGGTTCTGGCCGGACACGGTCAGGATAAGGCAAAAGCGGGGAATTCGGGGGTGGTTTTTCGGGGGGCGACGAAGGGGAAATGTCTCGCCATGCCTGTACGAGTGCAATATCATCCTCTTCGGGGAGATTCAACGCTGGTTCCACGCGTTGGCGGGAGGTTCGGAAATGCTGAAAACCATCGGAACGATCGCGGTGATGGCACTGGGGATGACCGGTCTCGCGAGTGCCGGCTGGTTCGAGTCTGTCACGACGACGCCTGAAACCCCGGTGGCGGGCGAAAACTTCGAGATTCGCGCCTCATATTGGTACATCTGGTCAGGTGATACATATGAGGATCCGGTGTGCACGGTGGACGGCGATACGATCCGCATGCATGTAGACGGTGAAACGGCCTCGGTCTACGGGTATTCGGAGTATTTCAACATCTCGTTCAACAGCAACATAACGGTACCCGCGGGCGACTACACCGTCATCGCCACGTGCGACTATTGGACTCTGGTGGAGATCGGAGTATGGGGCTGGCAGTACAGTTCGTTCGAGACCGGGATTCAGGTTGCGCCGAGTACACCCGCATCCTCGTCGACGTGGTCGAGTATCAAGAGTGTATTTCGGTGATCGGGGAGACCGGATGTGGCGTTGGTATGGCGGTATCCGCCACACACGCCGAACCGCCCGCGGAACCCCGAGCCGTCCCGCCGACCTCCAACGCAGTCAAGAAGATCATGAACGCCAGCACCCAGCCCAGGGCCCGGCAGAACTGCACAATGGGTCGCACGGATCCACCTCCGGTGTGAGCGCCTTGCCGGTTCCTTCCGGCACAACTGGCGACCCGAATGGGCCGCCAGTCGATCACTCCCGTCGATTATCGCCGGGTCGGAATGCTTGTCAACACCAAGTCTGCCCGATTTCCGCCGCGGCTACTTGATCGTGAAGCCCTTCCCCAGCGTCGGCACGTGCACCGTGGCGCCCAGCCGCTCCCGCAGGTCCTTCGCAAAGTGCTGCGCCGAATCCGTCTCGCCGTGCACCACGAACACCGTCTCCGGCTTGGCCCCGCCGCTCTCCACCCAGCGCAGCAACTCCTCGCGGTCGGCGTGGCTCGACAGCCCGTGGATCGTCTCGTGCCGGCAGACCACGGGCCAGTTCTCGCCGTGGATGCGCAGCGTCCTGGCGCCGTCCTGCATCGCCCGACCCCGCGTGCCGCGCGCCTGGTAGCCCGCCAGCAGGATCAGGTTCTCGGGCCGACCCAGCCGTCGCGTCAGATGGTGCAGCACGCGGCCGCCGGTCATCATGCCGCTGCTCGAAATGATCACCATGGCGCCCTCGCGCGTGTTCAGCTGCTTGGATTCGTGGACGGTCCGGCACAGGTGCACCTCGCGCGGGAACAGGCGGCTGCGGCCGTCCTCGATGAGGTCGTCGTCCAGGTTGGTGTCGTAGAGATGCCGACCGTAGATCAGGGTGGCGTCGACGGCCATGGGGCTGTCCACGTAGATCGGGACCTCGGGCAGCTTGCCGTCCTTCATCAGGTCGCGCAGGATCAGCGTCACCGACTGCACGCGCCCCACGGCGAACGCCGGGATCAGCACCACGCCCTGGCGGCGGACGGTCTCCTTGAAGACGCGCAGGATCTGGTCGGCCACCGGCTCGTGGTCGTGGCTGCGGTCGCCGTACGTGGACTCGATCACCAGGACGTCGCAAGGCGGCAGCGGCTCCGGGTCGCGGTGCAGCGGCACGTCGTAACGGCCGACATCGCCGCTGAAGACGATGGTCTTCTCGCCGCCGGCGTCGGTGGGCACGCGGATCTCGACGAAGCCGGCGCCCAGGATGTGGCCGGCGTTGCCGAAGCGGGCGCGGATGTCGTCACCGAGATCGATCCAGTGGCCGAAATCATGGCCGCGCAGGAGCTTGAGCGCCTGCATGGCGTCCACGCTGGTGTAGAGCGGCTCGGCGGGCTTGTGCTTGGAGTAGCCCTTCTTGTTGGCCCACGCCGCGTCTTCCTCCTGGATGTGCGCGGAGTCCATGAGCAGCAGTTCGCAGAGCTCGGCCGTGGCGCGCGAGGTGTGCACCGGCGCATCCAGGCCGAGGCGCGCGGCGCGGGGCAGCCAGCCGCTGTGGTCGATGTGCGCGTGCGTGAGCAGCACGGTGTCGACCGACCCCATCTCGAACGGCAGCGGATTCCAGTTGCGCAGGCGCAGTTCCTTGAGGCCCTGGAACAGGCCGCAGTCGATCAGGATGCGACGGTCGCCGACCTCGAGCAGATGCTTGGATCCGGTCACACAGCCGGCGGCGCCGTGGAAGGACAGTCTCATGATCGTTCCCCTTCCCGGTCAGAGGACCAGGCGGATGGTCCCCAGGATCTGCAGCCCGCCGAGGTATTGCGAGACCTCGTCGCGGCCGTAGTCCTGGTACGTGTATCGGATCTGGACCCCGACGCCGACCCGGTCGGTCAGCACGGTCGCGGCGCCCACCGCGGCGCGGATGCCGAGCGTGTTGATGATGGGATGATTGTAGTGGGATTCGCCGTCGAGTTCGTCGTCGGCAGCTTCGAGGTGGCACCAGCCCCAGCCCGCGCCCACCCAGATCTGGTTCGGTCCCTCCAGCCCCACGCCGAACCGGGCGTCGAAGCTGAGGTTGTAGATCTCGTAGGCGCCGGTGTCGACGGTCTCGGTCTCGGGGAAATACGGCCCGTCGAAGGTCGGGGCCTCGCGACGGCCGCCCTCCAGGCGAGCGTACCCCAACGCCATGCCCACCTGCAGCCAGTCGCGCGACGACGCGTAGAGTCCCACGCCCACCTCGTCGCCGGTCTCGAGCATGTCGCCCTTGACCACGAGGGGTTCGAACTGGCCGGCGCTCACCTCGACGACCGACCTTGCGAAGGCGGGCGCGGTCGCCATGATCAGCATGATCGATAGTAGGATTCGCAAGATGTCTCTCCCTGACGACGCGGTCGCCTTCCCGTGAAACCGACGAGGCGGGAGCGTACCACGACCGCCGGCGCTCGCCAAGACCACCCGTTGCCCTTGCGGCCACGATCGGTCAGAATGGTG
>CAZJMO010000087.1:0-10726 GCA_964547085.1 uncultured Fibrobacteraceae bacterium
TCCGTCCCAGTCTTCCCACCGTCGGCGCGCCCCACTGGCCGTTCCGCGAGGCCAGGCCGAGCGTGACGCCCTGGGAGAGGTTGCAGTACTCGCCCATCACGACATCGGTGTGCAGGATGATCTGGCCGAAGTGACCGATGTACAGGCCGGGGCCGATGCGGCAGTCGGGCGAGATGGAGATCCCGGTGGTGATCTCCACCGACTTCCACCACAGGTGATAGAAAGCCATGACCAGGTGACGCAGACCGGGCGGGAGCGGGTGATCGTTGAGGTGTCGACCGGCGCGGTAGCAGGCGCAGGCCCACAAGCCCTGGTTCAGGAAAAGCGACCACCAGGGAGCCTTGACTCCGTTGGCGGGCCGCAGGCGCCGGATGTCGGACCGGATATGGTCAAACAAGGATCTCTCCACCTTCAGGTCCCATGATGCCGCGCGTCTCGCCTCGTCCCGGAGCCGGGGTCAGGTTGATTTCTGACGCTGACCACCGTATCGCCGATGCCGCGGTTTGTCCACAATCCAGGTCCGGACGGGCGGTTTCGACCTCGGTCATCGCGGCCGCCGCGGCAGGCGGCCCCGCAGCTTCCGGACGAATCCCCTGGCCTGGTCGAGTTCCCCGGGCGTGAAGAAGTGGACGGCGAGCAGGAGCACCGGATACAGGCCGACCATGAACGTGTGCGCGGCGACGTCCAGCCAGAGGTTGCTGGTGCGGATCGTCAGCGATGCCAGGTAGATCGCCACGGCCGCCCCCATGAGAATCGCGATCCGCCGCATCTCGAAGCGGGGTCGGAAGTACTTCTTGCTGAAGTGCCAGGTCAGCGAATCCTTGTAGATGAAGGCCAGGATCGTGGCGTACACGGCGCCGAACATGCCGAAGCGCGGGATCAGCAGCCAGTTGGCCAGGAGGATGAGGAAGCCGTTGGAGAGGTTGATGGCCGCCAGGATCTTGGTCTTCTTGGCCACCAGCAGCCCGAAATGCAGGTGGTAGTGGAGCGAGAACAGGAGGTTCGCGATCACCAGCAGCGGAACGACCTTGTACGCGTCGTGGAATTTCGGATCGGCCATCACCACGACGATGTCGCGCGCGAGGGCCGATACCGCCAGCCCGGCCGTGGTGAGGATCAGCAGGTAGTAGGTGAAGATGCGGCCGAACGTGGCCTCGCTGTCGGGCTGCTTGAAGATCTCGAACCGTCGCGGCAGCCACGTCTGGTTGAAGGGTTGGACGACGAACGTGCCGGGCATGGCGCCCAGGCGATAGCCCAGGGAATAGATCCCCGCCTCCGACAGCGAGACGAAGGCCTTGATGAAGAAACGGTCCGAGACGTGGACGACGAAACCGCCCAGCGTGGCGGGGATCAGCGGGAGGCCGAAGCGGAACATCTCCTTGGTCTTCTCCCAGGAGAACGACAGGCCCACCTGCAGGATGACCGGGATGGTCATGGTGAGGAAGAGGAGGATCGAGACGATCAGCACCGTGTAGAGGATGCCCAGGACGCCCAGTTCCAGCACGATGATGAAGTAGATGTTCAGACTCACCGACACGAGCAACTGGACCAGGCTGTAGGTGATCACCAGCACCGATTTCTGGCGGGCTCGCAGATAGTGTCGGGAGATGTTGTTGAGGACCTGGAACCACATCGCGGTGAACGGAACGATCAGGTAGAGGTTCAGCTCCGGATCGTCCAGTATCATCCCCGCGAGGGGGCCGGACAACGCGTACAGGACGGCGATGG
The DNA here is from genome assembly GCA_964547085.1 of uncultured Fibrobacteraceae bacterium. Lineage (GTDB taxonomy): Bacteria > Krumholzibacteriota > Krumholzibacteriia > LZORAL124-64-63 > LZORAL124-64-63 > Glo-17. The sequence continues at coordinate 1,729 of CAZJMO010000087.1, forward strand.
TCGCGGCCGTTATGGTGCCCACCGTGATGTAGGCCGAACTGATGACCTGGTTGCGGTCCTTCTCCTGATCGTACTCGAAGTAGAACCGGTAGAGCGCGTTGGCGATGCCCGAGGCGATCAGGATCACGATGATGTCGGCGGAAATGCCGACCAGTTCCTTGATGCCGTAGTCCGCGGGCGTCAGGTGACGGGTATAGAGGGGCAACAACAGGAACGCCGTGAACTTCTCCAGCATGTTCCCGATCGCGTAGATCGCGGAATGCTTGGCCAGGTTCCTGGCCTCCTTGGTCAAGTTCGACATGGACGCTGATCGTTCGACAAGGTGGTCGACCCCGGTTGGGAACAGTTCGAGGATTCGCTGGACCCGGTTCGGCTGGGTCCAAGTGTACACGGTGCCGGCTGTCCAGGCATGGCCTCAATGTTCGTCGCTCGGCGTGTCAGTCCTTCGGCGACGGCGTTCCCAGCTTGAACCCGATCGGCCGGTTCTTCTGGAAGAGGTCGAACCAGACCAGGATGGTGGTCACTTCCATCAGCTTGGACCAGAGGTAGTCCTTGCCGCGCATGAATTCCTTCACCATCCGATCCACCCGATCCTGGTCGAACCAGTCGCAGCCGGTGGCGGTCACGTCGCGCAGGATGTCGGTGACGAATTCGCGGTGCAGGCGGTTGGTGCGTAGCCACAGTTCGCGCTGGGTGTAGTTCTCACGGATCGGGCTGCCGAGCAGGCCGAAGCTGAGCTTGCGCAGCATCCGTTTCCGGTTCTGGTCCCGCTTCAGTTTCTTCATGGCCGTCTCGATCTCGTCGGCGGCGGCGAAGAGATCCAGTCCGCTGTGGGACCACGGGATCCGTGCCAGGCTGGTCAGGCGTTTCCGGTACATCTCCTGGTAGAGCAGGTTGCCCAGCCGCAGGCGCAGCGGGATCCGCAGCCAGAGGTCGTGCAGCTCCTCGTCCACGAAGGGCAGCAGATCGTGGAAGAAGAACTTGTGGATGTCGACGGTTCCCTGGTGGCGCCGTCCCATGTTGCCGTTGATGTGCAGGACCTTGCGGTCGGAGAAGAGGGGGACGTGGTCGTATTCACGGAAGGAATCCCAGACCTGGTCGGCGGCCTCCCGGGACATCGCGTCGACCAGTTCCGGACGCAGGAATTTCGGGAACAGGAGGGTGCTGCCGTGGATGCCGTAGGTTTTCAGGGCGAGGCGGCGGTACTCGTCGGGGTCGGTGATCTCGCGCGCCTCGTCCTCGCCGCAGAAGCCGCCGACGCCCAGCGACATGTGGGCCCCGATGATCCCGTTCAGGAACGGGACGGGGCCCTCGCCGACGGTCCGGCTGACGCCCACGAGGAAGGCGTTGCGGAAATCCAGCTGGCCGTCGTTGAGCCAGATGGCCTCGCGCGCGTTCTGGCCGATCCAGTCGGGGTCGATCTCGACCAGGCGGTGCCGGTGGCCGAGGCCCTGATCGTCGGCGATCCGTCGGGCCAGCTTGTAGTCCGTGCACTGGCGCGTGCCGTGGGTGAAGATCTCCAGCCGGTCTCCGTGGTCCTTGGCCAGGGCCAGCAACAGGCGGGAATCCAGCCCGCCCGAGAGGGGCACCACGACGCGGCCGTCCCAGCTCGCGGGGATGCGCTTGGCGATGGATTTACGGAACAGATCCTGCCCTTCGTCCAGCCAGGATTCCACGTCCCGACCTTCCTCGGCTCGCGGTTCCGGGCGCCAGTAATGCTCCACCGAAACCCCCGCCGGGGACCAGACGACCCTTGAACCGGGGGTCAGCATGGAGACCTTCCGGAACAGGGTCCGGTCGCCGAATCCGGTGCCGGTCATCATGGCTGCGAAGGAGCCGCGATCCGGTTCGCCGTCGAACGCCGACCAGGCCATGAACGCCTTCAACTCGGGCGCGAAGAGGAAGACCTCGTCGTCGGCGTACCAGTACATGTGGGCGAATCCGCAACGGTCGTTCAGGATCTGGACGCGGCGGGATTGTCGATCCGCCACGACCAGGTTGAAGTGCCCGCCGATGCGCCGGATGAAGGCGTCGCCGTCCTGCAGGAAGAGGTCGAGGAGCCGCCGGGCCAGGTCGGGGGCGTCGTCTGCAACGGGCCGGCCGTCGATCGTGAAGGCCGTGCCTTCGACCAGGAGCCGGGCCTGCGGGCTTTCGGCGAGGCGGGTTTCGCGGGCGAACCAGGGGTTGGTCGAGACGGCGCCCAGGGCCAGGCCCCGATCTTCGACCAGCGTCGCGTTGTACCACGGCCGGTGATTGAGCAGATCCAGCATGCCCGTGGCCACAGGGCGCGGATCCCGTCGCTCGTTCGCCGCCACCGCTCCGAAAATTCCTGGCATGTTCGGTCTTCCTCTTTCAGGCGAAATTCGTGGCGGCAGTTTCGGACCGCGAGTTTTCCTTTACCATGAGTCGCATGGATCCGGAACAAAATTCGTAGCCCGGACGCCCCGGTCGAACACCTCAAGTCCAGGCGTGTTCACGCGATATATCGACAGGCGCCCATGTAATTTGATGATCTTCGGAAGAATGGCCACATATTCGTGCTTCGGTTGGGTCCGGATGTTCAGTCGAGGAGGGGACGGTGACCATGACATCGCCAGGGGAGAACTATTTCCGGGACACGCTGGCGCAGGCCCGGGACCGACTGACCAACTACGGGGACAGCGAAGCGTTGCCTTGTGACCTGAGTCTGATCTCCGGGCCTTTCATCTGGGAGGACGAGGTGCGATCGGCGCTGGGCGATCTGCCGTCGGCCGGCGTGTGCGCCTACGCCCGCCCCAGCCAGGACCACGAATTGCGGGATCGGCTGGCCGCCCGGGAGAACGTCGATCGCGGCTGGATCCACCTGACTCCCGGCGCGGATGTGGGATTGGAGTACGTGCTGCGCCAGGTCCTCGGCGATGGAGACCACATGGCCGTCCTTTGCCCGAATTTCCCCCGCTTCTTCATCGTGGCCGCGACGCTGGACGGGGTGACCTCCAGCGTTCACACGGACCTCGAATCGCTGCCGACGGACGCCCGCCTGATCGCCGTCTGCACGCCCAACAACCCGTCCACGGAGGAAATCCCCGTCGAGGCCCTGCGCGCGGCGATCAGAAAACGGCCCGGCACCCTGTTCTGCCTCGACGGCGTCTTCGACTGGTACGGCAGCTACGCCCTGTCCGATCTGTGCCGGGAGTTCCCCAACGTCATCCTGCTGAAATCGTTCTCCAAGATCGGCCTGGCCGGTCTGCGTCTGGGCTACATCGTGGCCCATCCGGACAACATGGCGTTGCTGACGGCGGGCCTGTCGCCCTTCGCCGTCCCGGCTCTCGTCCAGGTCGTGGGACTGGCCGTCGCGCGCCGGTTCGACCGCTTGGCGGAACTCCAGGAACGGATCGACGACGGGTGGCGATTCATTCGCGACAGCCTGGGCTCCGCAGTGACGCGGTCCTGCCCCGTGCCGTTCTATCTCCTGGAGACGCGGGTCGATTCCGACCAGGCCTTGGGCCTGTTGGCCGCCGAGGGCATCTCGGTCGTCGCGGGCAGCCACTTCGAGGGGTTGCGGCCGAGAGTCCTGCGGGTCGCCGTGGGCGCTCCGGAGCAGAACGTGCGGCTGGTGGAAACCGTCCGCCGGCTGGAATTGATCTCCTGATTCGCCTCTTCCTGCCGATCATTCGAACAGCATCCAGGGTCGGGAACCATCCTGGATGGATGATGTCGCGCGTGGAGGATCTCGCTCGGAGGCGCGATCCGCCGACATCCGGACCGCAATGCCAAGGACATCCGATGAATCAAGCACAGGCAAGGAGCAGGATCGAGGAGCTGGGATTGACCCGCGAGAGCTTCCTGGATCAGATGCAGTCCCGGCAGGAAATGTTCATGGGCCGGGAGAACTGTCGGAAGCTGCGGGACTCCGTGGTGGCCGTGGCCGGTTTCGGCGGCGGCGGCGGCCTGGCGCTGGAGCTGATGGCGCGGGCGGGCGTCGGCCGGTTTCGCCTGCTGGACATGGATGCGTACGACATCAGCAATCTCAACCGCCAGTTGCTGGCCACCGTGGAGACGCTGGGCCGACCCAAGGCGGAGGTCGCGGCCGAGCGGGTGATCCAGATCAACCCCTACGCAGATGTCGAGATGGTGTTCAACGAAGCGGCCGGAGCCGACAGCATCGACCGGATGATGAACGGCGCCGACCTGGGGCTGGTCTGCACGGACTCGCCGTCGAGCCAGAGGTTCTTCCAGCAGAGCGCGATGAAGTACGAGGTGCCGCTGATCTGCGGCTGGTGTTCGCCGCGCGGGGCGGGCAGCTGGGTGCTGGACTACAAGGCGAAGCGACGGAAGTGGTCCCTGAAAAACCTTCCCCTCGTGCGGCGCTTCTTCCGCAGCCGCATGGGAGCCCAGTTCGAACGCCTCAGCGAGGAGCAGATCCTGGCGCTCGACGCCAACTTCCACGCGGACGGGGCGCCGGCCTCGGTCGGGTACACGGCTAATTTCTCGTCCTGCCTGCTGGCCGCGACCGCGGTCAAGCGGTTGACGGGCAGGGACTGCCGGCCCCACAAGGTGAACTTCAATTTCGAGACGATGAAGCAGAACTAGTCGTTGCCGCGAGCCTCGATCGGCGGCGTGACCTGGCAGATGACGAACCGGGTCTTGCCCGATTTCTCCTGCGGAATCTCGTCGACGACGTCGATGTCCACGGTGATCCCGTCGCCGAGCATCTCGTGCATCCTGCGGCGGAGGAACGCGAAGGTTTCCGCGTCGGGCTCCGGCTTGTTGGTGATCCGGATCAGGAAGTCGGTCACGCTCCGCTGGACGATCTGCGTCTGACCGATCTTGTGCCCGCTGTCGGCGGTCAGGTGGACGGCGATCATCAACCCTGACTGGCGCGTTCCGTCCGGCAGCCAGATGTCGTCCTGCACCCGCCCGACCGTCGGGCCCATGAGCGGGAGGGCGCGACCGCAACTGCACGTCTGCTCCTTCAGCAGACCGCGGTCGTTGATCTGGTAGCGGATCAGGGGAAAGGCGGGGTTGGTCAGGTCGGTGATCACCATCTCGCCTTCCTGTCCGGCGGGAAGGGGCACGCCGTCGCGGACGATCTCGACCAACACGGTTTCCATGGAGATGTGGCGCCCCTCGTGCCGCGCGCATTCCGAGGCGTTGTTGCCGGCTTCCCGAGTGCCGTACATGTCGAACACGGGGCAGCCGTAGATCTGCTCGAACCGCCGGCGCTGTTCGGGGTAGAGGACCTCGCCGGTGGACATGATGCCGTCCAGCCTGGGCGCGTCGAAACCGTTTTTTTCGAGAAAATCGGTGTACACGCCGAGAGCGGAGGGGAAGGTGCGGAAGAAGCTGGGGTCGAACTTGCGCAGGCTCCAGTGCGCCTCGAGCAGGATCTCCCGACCCGAGTATCCGGTGTTGTACATGATCTCCCGCAGCAGGTACCGCTCCTTCAGCCGGGATTTCCAGGAGCGACCGGCATGGAAGTCCATGTGGGCGGGCCAGAGGCTGGCGATCTTGTCGCAGGGGTAGCGCCCCATCCAGGTCTCGTTCCGCCAGGCGGCGGCCTGCTTCAGGTTGTAGCTCTCCTGCGGGAGATAGAGTTCGGCCTGCTGTCCGGTGGTGCCGCCGGTCATGTAGCGGGTCAGCTCGTGACGGGCGAACCGGCGGGAAAACAGGTCGTCCTTGCGTTCGAAGACGAGGTCCCGCGTCAGCACCGGCAGCTGGGCCAGATCCTCACAGCTGTGGAAGGACTCGGGCGTCAGGCCGCGTTCCTGGAAGACCTCGGTGTAGTAGGGGCAGTTCTCGTAGGCGTGGCGCAGCAACGTCTGCAGGTTCAGCCACTGGAGATCCAGCAACTGCTGTCTGGGCCAGAACTGGCTTTCCATGAAACGGTGCCAATGGGCGAGCGCGCTACGCCGGTTGTCCCGGGCCAGGATGCCGGGCAGGAACGCCCGCCGCAGGAACGCCGAATACAGCCCCATCGATCCTACTCCCTGGTTGCGGAATCGCCTTGCGGCAGGCCGACGATCAACCGGATCTTGCCGGATTTCTCGCGCTCGATCGACTCCACGACCTCGAAGTCGATCGACGCAGCGGCGGAGACCCGCTCGTGGAAACGGTCGCGGACCAGGGTCTTGGCCGGCTCCAGATCCTCCTGTGCCGGCACGATCCTGATCCGGTACGCGTCCGGGCCGGTCTGGACGACCTGGAATTGCCGGATGCCCAGTTTCTTGCGGGCGATCTCCTCGAAGATGTACATGATGAATTCGCTGTGGAAGCGCTTGCCCTCGGGGTTGACGATGAAGTCGTACGCGCGACCGAAGATGTTTTCCACCACCGGGAGGGTCCGGCCGCACGGGCAGGGGTCGGCCGCGAGCGTGCCGTGGTCGCCGGTCCGGTAACGGATCAGGGGCATGGCCAGGTTGTTGAGCTCGGTCACGACGATCTCGCCGCTCTGTCCGGGGTCGCAGATCCGATCGCCGTCGACGATCTCCACGACCATGTTCTCGTCGCTCAGATGCAGGCGTCCGGCTTCGCATTCGTGCGCGATGGTGCCCAGTTCGCCGCAGCCGTACTCGTTGAAGACGCCGACCCCGAACACGGAGGACAGCCGGCGCCGGTGCGCTTCGGTCAGGACCTCGGCCGTGGTGATGATCGCCTGCGGGCCCACGGGCAGCCGGCGGCCGCTGTTCTCCAGGTAGTCGGCGAAGGCCACGAGCATGGAGACGTAGCCGTAGAAATAGCGGGGGCGGAAGGCGGCGAGTTCGTCGGCGTAGCGCGCCAAGTCGGCCTCGGAGAATTCGAAGGCGGAAAGCCGCTTCCGGTTGCAGACGAAATCCGTCAGTCGGGCGCTCCAGCGGTCCTTGTCCGAGAACGGGACGCCCCAGAACCGGGCCTGGCGATCGCCCATGCCCACGCCGGCCCAGGAGTAGCCGCGCCAGGTGGCCGCCAGCTCGTGCTTCATCGCGTGGCGGGTCTTCCAGATCGTCACGGGAATGCCGGTCGAGCCCCCGGTCGTCTTCTTGACCAGACGGCCCAGATCGGCTGTGGACCGGTGCCGGTCGGGCTGGGACTGGATGTCCTGCTTGGTGCAGAACGGCAGGCGCTCCAACGCGGCGAGCGACGTGAGACGATGATCGTCGAGCGCGCCGTTCATGTAGCGTGGGACGTGGGTTGCGGCGTCATCAAGCAGGTGATTCAGGCGCCGGAGTTTCTGCGCGTCCCGCTGTTCGACGGGCCAGCGCTGGCTGCGTGACAGGGCTGCGAACTGCCCCGGGACGTCACCCGCCTGCCACAGTGCTGCGGGATAATACAAGCCGTACTTGGAAACAGCGCTGCGCCAGTTCACTGCTTGAATCCTCACAACGGGAAGAGGAACCCCAGGCCATCCTGCCGAAAAAAACACGGACGAATAGGATAATCCAGCCGTTCCTCACGCAGGCGAAAACGGTGCAAGAGCAACGGCGATGACACAATACGCCGAACCAACTGGAGACGCACCAGGAATCATCCCGCCGTTCGGCGGGCCGTGACAGCCGCCGGCCGGTGCGTCGTAGCCAGGGTTTGATAATCGCGGAAGCCTCTGGTAGATTGTCGGCGCGATCGATCTGCGGCCGTCCAGGACGTCCGTGGCGGGCCGGATCTTCTGAGCCATGGTCATGATTCCGCGAAAGGACCCTGCGCCTTGATGGACATTCTACGGGAATTCATCCGCATGCTGAAGACGAGACAGGGACGCAGCATGCTGGTCTACTCCTGGGTCATCGAAGTGCCCGGGCGCCTGGGTGTTCTCCTGCGTCGAAGGGCCATGGACGGACAGTTCGCCAAGGCCGGCCGGAATCTCGGTATCCGACAGGGCGTGTATTTCCGGAACCCCCAGAATATTGTCTTCGGCGACAGCGTGGACATCGGCAACGACTCCATGCTGCAGGCCGGCGCCGGGATCACTCTGGGCGACAACGTCCTGCTCGGGCCCGGCGTCAAGCTCTGGACCCAGAGCCACAGCTTCCAGGACCTCGATATCCCGATCAGGGAGCAGCCCAACAACTACGAGCCGATCTCGATCGGCGACAACTGCTGGATCGGATCCAACGCCTTCATCATGCCCGGCGTGAAGTTGCCGAACGGGTGTGTCGTCTCGGCCGGTTCCGTGGTGGGCATCAAGGCCTACAAGGAGAACACCATCCTCATGGGCAATCCCGCACGATTCCTGGGATTCCGAGGCAACGGCAAGAGCAAGGACACCGACTCCTAGATGTTCCGGTGCACTCCTTCGCGGGGGTGGGGTGCCATCGAGGGGGATTCCGCGGTACATCCATGCCCATTGCTGCCGATCATATCTATGAGTATTTCATGGGAACGTCTCGAATACAGGCAATCGACCTCAATACGAACCGACGGAGTGACCGGATGCAGAAACAAGTCCGGATCGGCATTGTCGGTTGCGGGGCCATCACCCGTAACCTCCATCTGCCCAACATCCTTTCGAACCAGCGTTATCAGCTGGCCGGCCTGGTCGACCGCGATCTCAAGGCGGCCGCCTGGATGCGCGACCTCTTCCAGGTGGACGTTCCCGTCCTCGAAAGCGTGGACGACATCGAGGGCTGGGATGCCGCCCTGATCGCCGTCCCGCCGAACCTGCACGCAGGAATCGCGCTGCAACTGCTGGACAAGGGGCTGCACGTGGTCTGCGAGAAGCCGCTGGCCACCAACAGCCACGATGCGCGCGACGTGGTCGACAGGTTCGAGGCCGCGGGCAAGGTCCTGATGGTCATCATGCAGAAGTTCTACCAGCAGAACACCACGGGTCTGAAGAGGATCCTCGAGGACGGTCTGCTGGGTGAGATCCGGAAGGTCGAGCTGGAGTGCCTCCAGAGGTCGCAGTGGGACACCGGGCACGTCGGTCGTTTCGATCCGAAGAGTTCGCCCGGCGGCGTCACCTTCGAGAACGGAATCCACTGGCTGTACCGTATGCACCACTGGTTCGGCGAGGCGCGGATCCAGCGTTACGCCGACGACCGGC
>CAZJMO010000088.1:0-2766 GCA_964547085.1 uncultured Fibrobacteraceae bacterium
CGACGGCGCGTCGGTCCCCAGCGGCGCCACGCGCGCGCTCTCCATCCAGCTCCCCGCCCCCATCGACGGGTCCGGCAACCACGCAGCCTCGGTCACGGCCGGATCCGGCGACACGGTCGATCTGGCGATCACCGTCACCAACAACGGCCCCGGCGAGGCCGCCGGCTTCGACGCCGCGGTCACCATCCCCGCCGGCCTGTCGTACCAGTCCCACGTCGCCGACGCGGGCGCCTACGACTCCGGCACCGGCGCCTGGTCGCTGGTCGCCGCCGTGCCCAGCGGCGCGTCCCGCGTGCTGACCATCACGTCGCTCGTCGTCAGCGACGAACCCGGAGATCTGCTGGCCACCGCCGCGGTCACCGGCCCCGACGTCGACGGCACACCGGCCAACGACACGGTCACGGTCAACCTCGCCAATCAGGGCGCCTACGACCTGTCCGTCGCCGCGGCGTTCGACCCGCTCGCCTGCGATGCCGGCGACACCGTGTCTCTGAACGTCACGGTCACCAACGTCGGCCCCGGACCCGCGCTTGGATTCACGGCCACGGTCGCCCTGCCTGACGGCTTCACCCTGGCCGCGCACACCGCCGGCAGCGGCACCTACGACACGGACACCGGCATCTGGACCGACCCTGCGGCCATCCCCACCGGCCAGTCGCGCAACCTCGAGGTGCAGGTCTTCTCCGCGGCCGACGCGGCCGGTACGGCAGCGGCCACCGCCACGCTCACCGCCCAGGACGGCGACACCGATCCGGCCAACGACACGGCCGGCGGAAGCATCGACCTCACGCCCGTGGCCGATCTCCACGTCACCGCCGCGTTCGCCCCGGACACCGCCTGGGTCGGCGACGCGACCACGCTCACGATGACGCTTTCCAGTGCCGGTCCGGGCACCGCGCCCGGCGCGCTGGTCGATGTCGTCCTGCCCGCCGGACTCGCGCTCCAGGACCACGCCGCCGACAGCGGCGCCTACGACGTCGACACCGGCCGCTGGACGCTGAGCGATCCGATCGGATCCGGCGACACTTCCGTTCTGACGCTCGACCTGGCCGTGGAATCGGACGCCGCCGACGGCCTCGCCGCCGACGTGAGCGTCGCCGCGGTCGACGCCAGCGATCCGGACATCGCCAACGACACGGCCGCGCCCGAACTGTCGATCAGCGCCTCCTCGGACATCAGCGTCGAGGCCGTGGCCTTCGCGGGCGACGAGCGCACGTTGATGCCCGGCGGCGCAGTCGCCGAGGTCCTGCGGATCCGCGTGGAGAACGACGGCACGCGGTCCGAGAACCTGACGTCGGTGACGATCCGCAACCCGGTGACCGGGACCGCCGACCAGGCCACCCACGACGCGTACTGGAACACCGTCGAGCTGACCACCGCGAGCGGGGTCGTGCTGGCGTCCGGCGCCTTCGTGAACGGCGTCTTCACCGCCACGTTCGACATCACGATCGCCGCCGGCGAGACGCTGGAACTGGTCCTGCTCGGCGCGGCGTCGATCGACGCCCCCGACGGCGTCGAACTGCGGCCCGAGATCGACGCGGCGGACATCGTCTTCGACCAGCCGGTGGCCCTCTCCGGTGAATGGCCGGTCACCGCGCCCGGCATCCTGCTCATCAACGGCATGACCGCCGCCCAGATCACGCTGCATCCGGTCGAGGACGAGATCTTCCAGATGGGGTCGGTGCGCAACCTGGCGCTCGACTTCACGCTACCGGGCAACGGCGACCAGGATGACGAGCTGGTCCGCCTCAACGTGGTCAACGAAGGCACCGCCGCCGCGGTCTCGATGATCACCCGCGTCGAGGCCTGGGCCGACGACGGCGACGGCCTCTTCGACCCCTCGGTCGACGAAACGATCAGCGACATGCACTGGACCGGCGGCATGCGCTTCGAAGCCACGTCGCTCGGACAGTTCATCGACGGCGACGACGGCCTGCGCGTGTTCGTCACCGTCGACATCGCCGAGGACGCCCTGGCCGGCACGGTCCAGCTCAGCCTGCCGTCCGGCGACGACACGGGCGTCGGCGTGGCCAGCGGCAACGACGGCCCGGTCGACACGCCCGTCACCAATCCGTACCAGCAGACGATCAGCTCCACCGACAAGGTGATCGTCACGACCGCGACGATCCTGCCGCGAACCATCGCACCGGGCGAGAGCCAGGTGCCCCTGCTGCACCTCCTGGCGCGCAACCTCTACGGCGAGGACCGGACGCTCAACACCCTGCGCGTCCGCAACAGCACCCGTGGTGATCCGTCCGCCACCGTGGCCGATCTCGACGCCGCCGTCGACCAGCTCGTCCTGTACCACGACGGCGACAACGACGGACAGCTCGACGGCCCGGAGACCGACACCTGGGTGATGTCGACGACGTGGTCCGAAGGCGTGGCGACGTTCGAGGGCATCCGCCTCTCGCTCGCCCCGGACGCGGTCGAGCACTACCTGATCACCGCCAACATGGCGGCGATCGGCCCCGCCGACGGCGACACCCTCGGCGCGGTGATCGGCGCGATCGGCGACCTCCAGTTCATCGAGAACACCGCGCTCGTGGGCGCCTGGCCGCTCGACAGCGGCGCCCGACACCCGATCGACGGCATGGTCGCCGCGCAGATCGCGTGCCCGGCCGTGCCGCCCATCTCGTTGACCGCAAGCGAGGGACCGGCGCTGGCGCTGGACCTGACCGTCCCGGGCAACGGCTACCACGACGACACCCTGGGTTCTCTGCGGCTGGTGAACCTCGGCTCGGCTCTTCCTGAAGACATCGTCTC
>CAZJMO010000088.1:2776-3219 GCA_964547085.1 uncultured Fibrobacteraceae bacterium
CGACCGACATCGTCACGCTGGGCCTGTACGTCGACGACGGGAACGAGATCTTCGAGCCCGCGGTCGACACGCGCGTGAGCGAACTGACGGGCATCGGCCGCGACTGGGTCGCGCTCGATCTCGATCTCGCCGTGCCGGCCGACGGCCGCCGCCTCTTCGCCGGCCTGACCGTCGCCGACGCGCCGACCGACTCGGCGACGGTGAAGCTGTCGGTGCCGGTCGACGGCCTGGTCATGACTTCGAACAACGACGGCCCGCGTGACGCGGCGGTGAGCTGCCCCACCTCGCTGCTGATCTCCACGGCGCCGCTCCTGTCGACGATCACGTTCGACGACGACTTGGGCACCACCGAGATGACCGTGCAGGTATCCATGCACGTGAAGAACGTGGGCGCCGAGGGCATCAGCGGCATCACGCCGCGCGACCTGACCGTCGTCGGCGAC
>CAZJMO010000088.1:3271-10709 GCA_964547085.1 uncultured Fibrobacteraceae bacterium
GGTGTCGCTGCCGGACCTCGACCTCGCCGACGGCGAGGACGGCGTCTTCAGATGGACGCTCGACGCCGACACCGCCGGTCCCGTCTACGTGTCCGCCCGCTGCGAAGGAATCAGTGAGGTCGGCGGACAGCCGCGCAGCTCGCTGGCCACCGCTTCGGCCACCCACATCGCGCTCGAGCCCGCGGTCGACCTGACGCTCTACCCCGTGGCCAACATGCCGTTCTCCATCAACCGCGGGCAGGAAGGGGTCGTGCCGCTGACCCTGACCCTGGCCAACGACGGCGGCGACGACAACGCCGACCTGCGCCTCGAGCGGTTGCTGGTGACCCTCGACGACGGCAACGAGACGTCCAGTCCGATCGTGCCGTCCGACCTCCTCGCGCGCGTCACCGTGAACGAGGGCGTCAACGTCTACTGCGACCGCACCGACCTCGAGACCTCCGGCCACACCTTGACGCTGCACCTCGATCCTCCCGTCGTGGTCACGCCCAGCGAACCGGTGACGCTCGGCCTGCGCCTGGACATCCTGGACCAACCCGCCGTCGACCGTTTCCGCGTGAGCGTGATGGCCGCGGACGACCTCACCGTCGTCGACGATGTCAGCGGGCTGCCGCGCACCGTGCACCTGACCGACACCTCGTTCCCCGTGCAGTCGGCCGCCGGCAGCATCGTCTCGCAGGCCACCGGTCTGCAGGTGTTCGCCGTCGCGACCGCGACCGTCACCGCCGGCGCCGGCCAGGAAGACGTCGAACTGCTGACCATGAATCTCCAGGGTATCGGCGACGACATGGGCAGCGAGGTCAAGGTGGGCTCGTTCGCCGTCTCGATCACCGACACGAACGGCAACCGCCTGCCCGACGCATTCAGCCGCCTCTCCCGCCTGTGGGTCGAGGGACCGCTCGCCGTGCATGCCGTCCACGACATGAGCGGCCCGGCCGACAGCCTGGTGATCTTCGAAATGATGCCCCAGATCACGATTCCCGTCGGCGACCAGGCCATCGCCGTCTCCATCCACGGCCGTCTGCCCGACGACGCGGTGCTCGGCCCGCTGCGGTTGCGGCTCGAGGACCGCGACAGCTTCGACGCACGCGACGGCAACGTGAGCGCCGACGTGGGCGTCACCTACGAACCCGAGACGGTGATCGGTCCGGTGATCCAGTTGCAGGCCCCCGCGCCCAACCTGGTCCTGAGTTGCGTCGCCGAATTGCCGCCCGTGCTGGCCGAAGGCGCGTCCGATGTGCCGGCCATGACGCTGACCGTCACGCACCCGGGCGACGCCTCCTGCGCCGCGGTCCGACTCGACACGCTGCGCTTGATCTGCCTGGACGCCGACCGCCGGCCGCAGGACCCAGCAGCGATCATCGACGGCTACCGGCTGATCTGGAACGGTGAGACGCTGAATCCGCCGACGCTGTACCAGGACGACATGGTCGTCATCCCGCTCGGCAGCCGCCTGTTGCAACCCGGCGAACACGCCGATGTCGCCCTGCGCCTCGACCTCGAAGCCGACGCGTCCTCGACATCGCTGGAACTGGTCGCCGCGGACACCTGCTTCGTGGCCCGAGACGCGAACCTGAACGACCTCGTCTCTCTCGACGCGGCGCCGGGACAGGTCATGCCCGCCTCGTCGGGCCTGACCTACCTGCAGGACGCGAGCCGGGAAGTGGTCGTCTCCTGGCAGGATCGGATGCCGCCGTTGATGCCGAACGACGGCGCGATGGTCGAAGTCGCGCGACTGATCCTGACCAACCCGGCGCCGGATTCGTCCGCACCGCTGGACCTGTCCTCGGTCGCGCTGCGCGCGAGGGATCGCCACGGCGAACCGCTGCTCGCCGGCGCGGTCCTGGCCGCCGCCGAGATTTGCGTCGACGGCTCGACCTGGGCCGAAGAGACGTCGATCGACAACGCCGACAGTTCGTTGACGTTGTCGGCCGCAACGCCGCTCGTGCTGGCCGCCGGCAGCGAACGGGTACTCACGGTGATGATCGCCGTTGATGCGGGCTCGGCGCCCGACGGTCTCAGCCTCGGCGTCCGCGCCGGCGATGTCGTTTGTACGCAACCCGGAGACATCACGGCGGTGACCGTGCGGTCCGCCGCAGGACTGGCGTTCCCGTTCTGGACGGCCGCCGCCGGCCTGACGGCCGCCGACCTTGCGGACAGCTACATCAACTTCCCCAACCCGTTCGCGGCCGGACGCGAAACGACGAACTTCGCCTTCAACCTCGCCCGGAACGCGGTCGTCTCGTTGCGGATCTGGACCCCGCGCGGCGAACCGGTGGCGACCCTGCTGAAGGACCGCGCGCTGACGGCCGGCCTGAATCAGAAACTCGGCTGGGATGGTCGCAACGGAAGCGGACAGGTGGTGCGCAACGGCGTCTACCTCGCCGAACTGAACGTGGAATACGACGACGGCAGCCATGAACGGCTTCTGCGCAAGGTGGCGGTGGTACGATGATGACGCAGCGCGGCACGAACCGCATCTCGACGATCCTGCTGACTGTTCTGCTGACCGTGATCGCGACATCGACGGCCACGGCCGGGGACGACGCCGGAATGCGCTCCGTCTTCGCGACCGGCGCCGGCAACCGCGCCCTGGCCATGGGCGGAGCCTTCGCCGCCGTGGCCGACGACGCCAGCGCCCCGATCTGGAACCCCGCCGGCCTCGGCCTGGTCGCCCGCAAGGAGTTGCAGGCCAGCCAGACCACGCTCTTCGGCATGGGCTTCCAGGAGCAGTACGGCTCGTTCGTCCTGCCCAGCCATCGCTGGGGCGCCGCGTCATTGACGTGGCGACGCTTCGGCGTCGACGGCATCGAGGAACGCGACCAGCGCGGTTTCCTCACGAGCGACAACCTCGAGGACAGCGAGTCCGAACTGGCTCTCGGCTACGGCCGCAGCTTCCTGGCCGGCGACCTCACCGTCGGCGGCGCGTTCAAGATCCAGCACCAGAGCCTCGCCGGATACTCCGGCAGCGGCCTGGGACTCGACCTCGGCCTCTGGTTGCGGCCGCTCGCCCTGGTCGGCGTCGACGGCAACGTCGGCCGCCGCCTGGCCCTCGGCGTGGCCGTGCGCAACGCCGTCGAACCGAAGATCAAGCTCGACCAGGACGAAGTGCCCGACCCCACCGCCCTGCGCGCCGGTCTGGCCTGGACCCAGGATCTCGCGCAACAGATCCAGCTGGTCGCAGCCGTGGATCTTGAGAAGACCCGCTACATGGACCGCCGCCTGCACCTGGGCGCCGAGTGCCGTCTCTACGACGTTCTCGCCCTGCGCGCCGGCTCCTTCGACGGCAGCCTGACCGCCGGCGCCGGCCTGGCCTGGCACGGCGTGGGCGCAGACTACCAGTACGAGGACAACCACCTGGGCGACATCCACCGTTTCGGCGTCACGCTCCACTTCGGCCCCACCGTGGACGAGAGCCGACGCGCGGCGACCGCCGCCGCCGAGGCGGCCCTGCAGTCGCGGCTCGAGGCGGCCTTCACCGAACGCAGCCGCAACCGCGAAACAAACCTTCTGGCTTCCATCCGAACCGCCCTGGACGCCGAGCAATGGGACGATGCGCTGACCCTGACGGGCACCCTCGCGGTGCTGGCCCCGGACCACGCGTCGCTGCCGCCGCTGACGGCCGAAGCCTGGCGCGGCCTGGCCCGGCAACAGGTGATCGACGGCGACCTGACCGCCGCCGCGCTGAGCCTGCGCAAGGTCCTGGCGGCGACCCCGGACGACGCCGAAGCCCGCGCCGCCCTGGACCGCGTACAACTCGAGAGCGACCGCTCCAGCGCTCGCAGTCGCGAACTTCGCGCGCGCTTCGAGGCCGCCCTCGACGCCTTCGCCCGCGAGGATCTGCTGACCGCGCGCGACGGCTTCGCCACGATCCTCGAACTCGCGCCGAACGACCAGGAAGCCGTCGTCATGCTGGCCCGCATCGAGGCCGCCATGACCCGCCGCGCAACCTCCATGGCCGACGAGGCCGTCACGTTGGCCCAGGCCGATCAGCTCGACATCGCCCGCGAGCGTCTGGAAGCGGCGCAAAACCTCGATCAGCAGGCTCCCGGAGTCGCCGCTGCCGTCGCCGAGATCGCCCGCGGGGCGCAGCCGACGACGACAGGCCGCGGCGCCACGCGCGCGGTCCGCCGCCCGGTCGTCGGTCCCGAAGCCACGATCACTCCCGAACGGCGACGCGAACTGGCCGAACTCTACCGCCACGGTCTCGAGGCCATGGAGGCCGGCCACCGCGCCGAAGCCGTCCACTACTGGGAAATGGTCTGGGATGCCGACCCGGACTTCGAACAGGTCGGCGACTACCTGAACCAGGAGTACCTGGCGCAGGGCATGGAAGCCTACGCCGGCGGCGGTCTGCGCGAAGCGGTCACGAGCTGGGAGCACGCACTCCGCGTGGCGCCCGACGATCCGCGCGCCCGAGGGTATCTCGAACGCGCACACCAGCAACTCTCACGCATGGAAAAGATCAGCACCCGCCGCTAGCGGGCGCGAAGGGACGACCATGGACGGCAAGCGACCCCGACGACGCACGAGCATGAAGCTGGTCTTCTCGGTCACCAACGTGATCCTGGTTGTCCTGACGGTGGTCGGCGTCTTCGCCGTGACCGACCGTAACGCCCGCCATGCGCTGCAACAGGAGATGGAAACGCGGCTGTTGATGGAAGCACGACATCTGTCGTTGCTGAGCACCGACGCCTTGCTGTCAGACTATCCCGAACTGACGCTCTGCCCTCTGGTCAGCGAGATGCTACAGCAACAGCCGGACCTCGAGTTCGCCGTCGTCCTGGATCACGAGAGCCACATCAAGGGCCACTCCGACGTGCGCCGTCTCGGCGAGAAGTTCTCGGTCATACGGTCGTTCGAGCCGTACGCGTCGCTGGCGCCGGTGGCCGCCGACGAGGCGCTGATCACCAACGACACCATGCTGGCCGCAAAGGTGCCCGCGCGGCATCCCACCGGTCAGGTCCTGGGGTCGGTCGTGGTCGCCCAGAACCGCGACCACATCAACGCCATGCTCGCCGCCAACCGTCATCAGGTCATCGTGCTGGCCGCGGCGCTGGCGATCGTGGCCATGTTGGCCGCGCTGCTGGTCGTGAACCGGATTCTCGCTCCCCTGGACACGCTGCGCGCGGGCCTCGCCCGTATCGGTCGCGGCGACCTCGACTCACCCATCCGCCTGCGCAGCCGCACCGAACTGGCGCTCCTCGCCAACACGATCGATTCGATGGCGTCCCAGCTCAAAACGTCACAGGACGAGGCCCTGGCCAAGGAACAGGAGGTCATCGCCACACAGGGCGAGATCATCCACACGCTTGGAGAGGTCGTCGAGAGCCGCTCCCACGAGACCGGCAACCACATCGACCGCGTCGCCGAAAGCGCCGGCATCCTCGGCTACCTGGCCGACCTGCCCACGGCCGACATCGACCTGCTGCGCATGGCGGCGCCGATGCACGATGTCGGCAAGATCGGGATCCCGGATGCCGTGCTGAACAAGCCGGGCAAGCTGACGACTGAGGAATTCGATCTGATGAAGACCCACGCCGCTCTCGGATACGAGATCCTCTCGGACTCCGACCGCCCCGTCTTCAAGGCCGCCGCCTTGATCGCCCACGAGCATCACGAACGCTGGGACGGTCACGGCTATCCCCGCGGCATCGCCGGCGAGAACATCCACGTCTTCGCGCGCATCGTGTCGATCGTGGACGTGTTCGACGCGCTGACCAGCGACCGCTGCTACCGACCTGCGATGCAGCTGGCGGAAGCGCTGGCGATCATGATCGACGGTCGCGGCACGCAGTTCGATCCGGAGCTGCTCGACCTGTTCTTCAAGCACCTCGACCGTTTCCGGGATTTGACGGAGAAGCGAATCGGCAGAGTCGACGCGAACGACCTCGCGGGTCCTCCGGTCCCGCCGGCGCCGGTCGAGGTCGCCTCGTCCGAACCGGTTCTGACGCTCTGAGACCTGCAGGCAAAAAAGGAGGGACGGAGGTAACATTTGCCCCAACCCCCGCCCCCTTTTGGAGGGAGTCAACGACGCAATCGAAATTGCGGTGACTGCCTATCAACGCAGATCCACGCCCCCGGGTTCCATGGAAAATCATCCGTCGCCGGCAGCCAGGAGATCGACGTACGCACCCGCCACCTGATCGCCCGGCGCGACGCCCAGTTCGGCGAGCAACCGCGCGGCCTCTTCCTCCCCCGCGGCCGTATCTTCCCCATCCTCCAGAACGACCTCGAGCTCCAGGAAATCCCCGAGTCCCTCCACGCGGTCCAGATGCACCCGCGTGCGCCCAACCAGGTACAACCGCCGCTGTTTACGCACCTCCCCGACCTCGACCAGACCCAGCGCCAGCACGCCCTCCAGTTCGGCCACCGCGCCGGTGCGGTACAACCGGTAACTCGAGGTCTTGGGCCCCGGCCGGTCGGGACGGTCGTAGAAGATCAGTTCGCCGGTGCCGTCGGAGAACCGGCGGAGTTTGAGACGGCCTTTGCGACCCCGGTAGAAGGTGTCGTGCTGGTCGATGACGACCGGCGGGGCGCCGGCGAGGCGTTGGGCGACATCCGCGGCGCGCGCCGGATCGTGCAGTCGCGCCTTGACCTCGATATTGCGGGGCACGGCCTCCTCCCTCGGTTCAGAAGCGGAAACCCAGCACCAGACCGGGACCCGACGCCGGTCGATCTCCGGATGCGTGGTCGACTTCGTGCAGCCGCGGCACCGCCCAGCCCACCAGCGAGCCCAGTGCGGCGCCGGCGAGCACGTCGGTCGGGAAATGCCGCCCGGCGCGTACCCGCAGCCAGCCGGTGGTCACCGCGAGGGCCAGCGCGCCGCCGCGCACCCAGTGGCGCCCCGGGTCGTCGGGATTGAGGCGGGCGTAGACCTCGCCGGTGAAGACCGCGGCGCCGAACGCCAGGGTCGTGTGGCCGCTGGGAAACGACCGCGCGGTCCCGCGGGACTCCTTGAGCGCCTGCGAAATCGCCGGGTTGTCGTTGTAGGCGTAGGGACGGGTCCGACCCACGATGGTCTTGAGCAGCCCGACGGTCGCGACGTTGAGCAACACGGTCTCGCCGTACATGGCGAGGATCTCGCCGGAGCGCGCGTCGTCTCCGGCCTGGGTCACCAGCAGCAGCGGGCCGGCCACCATGCCCAGTTCGAGGATGTCGCTGGCCTTGGCGGCCGACTCGGACCACAACCGCGTGGCCGGACGATCCAGGGCGTTGAGACGGTCGGCATCCAGGGCGGCGACGTCGGCCGTCGTCAGGCCGGGCTGGCCCGAAACGAGGCGCACCGACGCCAGACCGGCGAGCAGGCCCGCGGTCGCGAGGATCCAGCCCGGGCGGTGCGCGCCGGCGCCGGGGCGGTGCTCGGCGAGGGCCGCGAGGACGGCCCGGCCGAGAGCGACGCCTGTAGCGAACTTCTCGGGGTGGCGCAGCGGGCGCC
>CAZJMO010000089.1:0-497 GCA_964547085.1 uncultured Fibrobacteraceae bacterium
GTGGCCGGCCTGTTTCGGGCCGCCGGCCGCGGCGAGGACGTCGTCGTCTACCCCGTCGAGACGCGGCGCGAAGGGCGTGTGGTTCTGCACCGGCTGCGACGCCAGCGCCCGGGCGACCGCGACGGCTGCCCGTGCCTCGCGGACCTGATCGCGCCCGAGGACAGCGGCGTGCCCGACTGGATCGGCGCGTTCGCGGTGTCGGCAGGTTTCGGTGTCGACGAACTGGCGGCGCAATTCCAGCGTGACGGCGACGACTATCGGGCCATCCTGCTGAAGGCCCTGGCCGACCGCCTGGCCGAGGCGTTTGCCGAGCGCCTGCACTGGAACGTGCGCCACGAGCTGTGGGGTTACGAGCCGTGCCTTTTTTATCCCAGTGTGGCTGAATATCCACTCATCATTAGTATCTACCTGATGAGCTAAATCATCATTACTTACCATCCTTGGGGGGACGTAAGAGCCAACAGCCTTAATATATGTATGTATTGTAGTATTCTTTT
>CAZJMO010000089.1:507-10695 GCA_964547085.1 uncultured Fibrobacteraceae bacterium
CGCCGCGCTCATCCGCGAAGAGTACCGCGGCACCCGACCGGCGCCCGGCTACCCGGCGTGTCCCGACCACACCGAGAAGGACGCGTTGATGGATCTGCTGGACGCCCGCGAGCACATGGGCGTGGAACTCACCGAGAGCTACATGATGACGCCGGGCGCGTCCGTGTGCGGCTGGTACTTCAGCCATCCCGACGCGCGCTACTTCGGCCTGGGCCGCATCACGCGCGACCAGGTCGACGACTACGCGGCCCGCAAGGGCTGGAACCGGGACGAGGCCGAGCGCTGGTTGGCGCCGCTGTTGTCCTACGACCCCGCCGAGTGAGAGGGAACGCGATGCGAGTGGACGAACATCTGGAACGGGCGACATCGACGCTGTTCAGCTACGAGATCATCCCGCCGCCGCGCGGCGGCAGCGTGCGCGACATCATCGACATCGTCGAGCAGGTGGCGCCGCTGAAGCCGCCGTTCATCGACGTGACCAGCCACGCGGCCGAGGCGGTCTACGAGGAACTGCCCGACGGGACGATCCGCCGCCGCGTGCGCAAGAAGCGCCCCGGGACGCTGTCGATATGCGGGATCATCCAGAACCGCTGGGGCATCGACACCGTGCCGCACCTGCTCTGCGCGGGCTTCTCGCGCGAGGAGACCGAGGACGCGATCATCGAGCTGAACTTCCTGGGGATCCAGAACACGCTGGCCATGCGCGGCGACGTGCCCAACTACATGCGGCGCCCGGATCCGCACCGTTCCCGCAACCGTTACGCCGCCGACCTCGTCGGCCAGCTGGCCGACCTGCGCAAGGGCCGGTACCTCGACGAACTGCACGACGGCGAGCCGATCGACATGTGCGTGGGCGTGGGGGCATATCCGGAAAAGCACGTCGAGGCGCCCAACCTCAAGACCGACGTCCAGCGCCTCAAGGCGAAGGTGGACGCCGGCGCGCAGTACGTGGTCACGCAGCTCTTCTACGACAATCAGGTGTTCTTCGATTTCGAGAAGCGGTGCCGGGACGCCGGGATCACCGTGCCGATCATTCCGGGCCTGAAGCTGATGGACACCGCGCGCCAGCTGTCGAGCCTGCCGCGCAACTTCCACGTGACGATTCCCGAGGCGCTGGGCGACGAGATCGCGGCGCATCCGGAGCACGCCGCGGAGATCGGGCACCGCTGGGCGCTGGAGCAGGTGGAGCAACTCATCGCGCGCGGCGCGCCCTGCGTGCACTTCTACGTCATGAGCGACGCGCGGCCGGTGATCAAGCTGATCGGCGACCTCGGCTAGCGGCGCCACCGCACGCCGGCGGACCACGACCGCGGCGGCATCGGATAGTCGTCGAACACCGCCCAGTCGGTGTCCAGCAGGTTGTCGATACGCGCGAAGACATCCACCCCGGCGCGGTCGAGCGCGGCGGGTCGCCAGGCGGCGCCCACGCCGGCCAGCAGCACGTCGTCCAGCGGCGCCAGTTCGGCGTCGTCTCCGTAGCGGTCCAGCTCGGCCTCGAGCGAGGCGTCGACGGTCAGCCCGGTTCGCACCTCCCACACACCATCCAGCCGCAGGCTCACCGCGGGCGTGGCCAGGGTCTGCGCGTCGCGCCGCCACATCCAGGCGGCGCCGAGGCGCAGCAGGTCGCCGGAGCCGTGGCGCCATGCGACCGTGGCATCGAGGCCCTGATGCACGAAGGCGCCGCTGTTGCCGTAGACCGGCGGCCAGCCCGGTTGCGCGACGCGGATCAGGTTGTCGCCCTCGGCGTGGTAGACCGCGGCGGTGGTCGACCACGCGCCCCAGCTGCGGTCGGCGGCCAGTTCGTATTGCCACAGGCTCTCGGGCTCCAGACGGCTGCGGTCGCCCGCGAAGAACGGCAGGTACTGCTGCGCCACGGCGGGCGTCTTGGCGCCGCGCGCGGCCGAAAGGGTGACGGCGCCGTGCTGGTCGGGCAGGAACGCGGCCTTCATCTGGGGAATCCACTCGCTGTCGTAGGTGTCGCTCAGCTGCAGGCGCACGCCGGCGCCCAGTTGCCAGCGGGCGTCGGGGTCCCAGGAGGCCAGGACGTAGGGCGCCGTCGTGGTCTGGTGCTCGTCGACCTCGGCGAATCCCGGGTTGCCGTTGAGGTTGAAGGTGCCGCCGTTGCGGTCCAGGTCCAGGCCGCCCTTGAGCGCCCAGCGGTCGTGCTCGAGGGCGCCGCCTGCGCGCAGGCCCAGGTCGCGGGCGCGGGTGTTGCCCTCGGTCTGGAAGTCGTTGTGGACGTAGCTGGTGTGCCCGCGGAGGAAGGCGGACCAGCCGTCGCTCGCGCCATGGAAGTCGACCTCGGCGGTCCGCTGGCGGATGTCGCCGCGGCCCTGCTCGGGGGTGGCGTAGGGAGCCGATTCGGGGCCGGGGCTGTCGAAATAGCTGTCGGTGCCCTCGACCAGGGCCGACACGGTCCACAGGCGGCCCAGCGGAGCGGTCAGGCGCAGGCGGGCGGACTGGACATCGCTGTCGTCGCCGCCGCGATAGCCGTCGGTGGCCGTGGCGGCGGCCGAGGCCGTGACCTGAAACGGTCCCAGCGGGCCGCTGTGCCGGACGTGGGCGCCCCAGGTGCCGTCGCTTCCGCCGGCGGCCTGGACCTCGGTGGCGGGGCCGCGCCGCGTGATCACCTGCACGGCGCCGGCGAACGCCTGGCCGCCGAACGGCACGGACGCCGGGCCGCGGATCACCTCGACGCGCTCGACCGGACCCAGCGGATGCGCGTCGGGAAGGGCGTGCCCCCAGAAGCCGACGATCTGCGGCCGGCCGTCCACCAGGATCAGCAGGCCGTCGTTGGGGACCGAGCCGACACCGCGGATCCGCAGCGCCCACGGCGGATTGCCAGACGCGCCGGCGGCCACGAGGCCGGCCTGCCTGTAGCTCACGCCCGGGACCGTCGCCGCGGCGTCGAGCGCGGTCGCGCCCGGTCGCCGGCGCAGCCGGGACAGTTCCTCTGCCGGCACCACCTGGACGCGCGAGCCGTGCACCGTGACGACACCGAGGCTGTCGCCGTGGACCACCAGTTCCTCGAGACTCCAGACGCTGTCGACCGGAGCGATCTCCGCCGAGGCGGGGCCGGACAATGCGGCGCAGAGAACGGCGATCATGGCGATGTCGGCACGCGACATGGGTGACTCCCGGAGTTGATGTGAAGCAACTAGAATCGAGCCGGGGCGCGAATCCCGTTTCATACGGGACATCGCGTCGATGGTTCCCCGCGGCGTCAGGGGTGTGTCAGGGCAGCGTCAACGTCCGGGTGCTCGCCAGCATGTCGTCGGCCTGCATGAAGATCACGCGCGCGTAGCGTGCGGCGGCGGCCAGGCGATGGCTTGCCGACAGCGTCCAGGCGTCGCCCTCGGCGACGGGGATGCGCCCGATCTCCTGGAGTGTGCTGTCCAGGAGCACGACGACGACGGCGTCCGCTTCGGCCGGCCGTTGCCACGCGAGTCGAGGGCCGTCCTGGCCTGGGCGGACCTGGAAAGCCGGCAGCGTCGAACTGTCGCCACGGACGACCACCGGCGTCGCCGGGCCGGCCTCGGTCGTCAGGATCCGCTGGCGCACCGAGAGGATTCCGACACAGCAGACGACCGCCGCGGCGAACGCCAGCAACGACCGGCTATGACGGCGCCACCATTGCGGACGGCTGCCATGGTCATCGGCGTGGAGTTCCGGGATCGCCTCGTCGAGGCGCCGTTTCAAGTCGACGGACGCACGGCCCGCGTCGGCTTCGGCCGGAAGCGGGACGGGGTCCATGAAGTCCGCGTACCGGCGGACGAAGGCGCGGCAACGGGGGCATTGCGTCAGGTGGACCTTGCGGGCGTCGTCGTCCGGCAGGGATTGGATTCCCGCGAGATCCTCGGGCCGAAGACACTGACGGTCCATCATGATCCCTCCATCGTCCCGGCGTCGCGCTGATCCAGCGCGGCCCGGAGCCGACGTCGTGCCCGTTGCAGCACGGCACGGGCGCCGGACTGCTCCCGGATGTCGAGGACTCGAGTGATCTCGTCCACAGGCATCCGTTCGATGCAACGGAGCCAGAGCGCGTCCTGCTCCTGTTGCGTCAGGTGTCGCTTGATGAGCGACAGCAGTGCGTCCTCGTCCAGTCGTTCCTGCAGATCCCGGTCCGGCGCCGGTCGGGTGTCGGCGACCAGATCCAGGATGTCGGCGTCCTCCTGCGAGGGACGGAACTTACGCAACTCGCTCAGGCACCGGTTGCGCGCGATGGCGAAGAGCCAGGAGCTGAACCGCGCGCGGTTTCCGAAGGAACCAAGGTTGCGGTAGGCGTTGACCAGCACCTCCTGGGCGAGGTCGAGCGCCAGTTCGCGGTCGCGCACATGCCGCCAGCACCACACATAGACCCGATTCCGGTAGCGGTCGAGAAGGCGACCGATCGCCCGCCGGCCGTCGCGGCTGCGCGGACCTTGGCGCCAGGCGTCCACGAGTTGTTCGTCGGCGAACTCTCCAGGACCCGCGGCGTGCAGCGGTCGGATGTTGGTCTCGTTCCCGTTCATGATTGGACGCAACCGCGGTTCGAGGATCACAACCCGTCGTATCCGGCAGGATAACAGCAAGCCAGGTCGGCTCCAACCGCGAATGCGTGTCGTGTCCGGTTCCGCCCTTGTCCGCGGCTTCCGTGGCTGGTAACTTGCCTTGCGAGGGGC
The DNA here is from genome assembly GCA_964547085.1 of uncultured Fibrobacteraceae bacterium. Lineage (GTDB taxonomy): Bacteria > Krumholzibacteriota > Krumholzibacteriia > LZORAL124-64-63 > LZORAL124-64-63 > Glo-17. The sequence continues at coordinate 5,169 of CAZJMO010000089.1, forward strand.
CGTTGCGCGCGCCCCGACCCCAGCTGTCGCATTGCGAGGAGGCGGACCCGTGAAGGCACTGATCACCGGCATCACCGGCCAGGATGGCTCCTATCTGGCGGACCTGCTCCTGGCCAAGGGATACAAGGTGTACGGCATGGTTCGCCGGTCGAGCACCGAGACCTTCGAGCGTATCCAGCATATCCGAGATCGCGTGGAGCTGGTCCAGGCCGACCTGCTCGACCCGTCGAGCCTGACGCAGATGATGCGCTCGGTGGGCCCCGACGAGATCTACAACCTGGCGGCCCAGAGCTTCGTGCCCACGAGCTGGAGCCAGCCGGTGCTGACCGGCGAGTTCACCGGGCTGGGCGTGGTCCGCATGCTGGAGTCGGTCCGCGAGGTGTGCCCCGAGGCGAAGTTCTACCAGGCCAGCAGCAGCGAGATGTTCGGGAAGGTGCGCGAGGTGCCGCAGAACGAGCTGACGCCGTTCCACCCGCGCAGCCCGTACGCCGTGGCCAAGACCTACGGCCACTACATCACCGTCAACTACCGCGAGAGCTACGACCTCTTCGCCGTCTCGGGCATCCTCTTCAATCACGAGAGCCCGCGGCGAGGGCGTGAATTCGTGACGCGCAAGATCACCGACGGCGTGGCCCGCATCAAGCTGGGCCTGTCGCGCGAGTTGCGGCTGGGCACCCTCGACGCGGAGCGCGACTGGGGTTTCGCCGGCGACTACGTCAAGGCCATGTGGGGCATGCTCCAGCTGGACACGCCGGAGGATTTCGTCATCGCCACGGGCCAGACGCACTCGGTGAAGGAGTTCCTCGAGATCGCCTTCGACCACGTGAACCTGCACTGGCAGGACTACGTGGTGCAGGATCCGCGGTTCATGCGACCGGCCGAGGTCGATCAGCTGGTCGGCGACGCCGGCAAGGCGAAGCGGATGCTGGGGTGGGAGCCTTCGGTGCGGTTCGAGGAACTGGTGCGGATGATGGTGGATTCGGACATGGACGTGTTGCAGGGCGCGTAGGGGCAGGGCGCGAACGGGTCATCGCACCGACGGCTGGCCCGAGGCGGTAACCGCGGACCGCGACTATCCTGGGCCAGTCCCCGATGACCTGGCATGCAGGAGGCCCGCGCCATGACGATCAACTCGATTCCAGCCACTTACGAAGGCGTCACGCCCTATCTCATCGTCAAGAACACGGCGGAGGCGATCAGCTTCTACGCCGCCGTTTTCGACGCCGAGGTCGTGATGCGGCTCACGGGGCCCAGGAACGTGATCGTCCATGCCGACCTCAAGATCGGCGGCGGCCACATCATGCTCACGGAGGAGAACCCGGCCGCCGGCTGGAAGAGTCCGCAGACCGTTGGCGGCAATCCGGTGACCATGGTGATCTACGTCCACGATGCCGATACCACGGTCCGGAAGGCGCTCGACGCCGGAGCCACCGAATTCCGGCCGGTGAAGGACCAGTTCTACGGCGATCGCACCGGTACGATCACCGATCCGTTCGGGCATCTATGGACCGTCGCGACCCACAAGGAAGACCTGACGCCCCAGGAGATCCAGACGCGTATGGCCAGGACGATGGAGGGCTAGGCGGGCTGACCGGCCCGTTGCGATATCTCGATCGGCTGTGTTGTGTGGAGAGAACGCCATTACACTGTTCCGGCCGGGGGGCGCCGGAGACACCTGTTGCTGGACTGGGGGAATCTGGATGAGTCGCCGATCCTGCGCTGTCGCTGTCGTGATCACCGTGTGTATGCTTCTTGCAATGGGGCTGTGCGCGGGTGTCGCGCGCGCGGATGTCCTGTATGTGTCGCCCGGCGGCGACGACGTCACCGGCGACGGCTCCGAGGCGGCCCCGTGGCGGACGATCCAGCACGCCATCGACCAGGCCGTCTCGGGGGATCTTATCCAGCTCGCCGACGCGACCTATACGGGGGCGGGAAACCGCGACCTCGCCATCGGCGCCAAGTCGCTGACCCTGATGTCGGCCGGGGGCGATCCCGAGGCCTGCACCATCGACGCGGAGCTGGACGCGACCGGGTCGGGCTGGGTGATCGACGTCGATGCCGGAGGGAGCCTGACGACCTCGTTCGTCGGACTGACGATCACCGGCGGCGTGGTGGGCGGGATCCGTGGTTCGAGCCCCGTGACGCTCGAGAACTGCACCCTCGACGGCATGGGTGTGGGGGTCGCCGACTTGTGGGGATACGGCGTCGCGGCCGAGAACTGCCGGTTCGTCGGCTGCGGCAAGGGCCTCCTCATGACCCAGAACGAGACGTACAACGTCATCCGCGGATGCTCCTTCGTCGGCAACGTCGTCGGCGTGGGTGGCGTGGGGGGCAAGTCCGAAGGCGGCGCGGTGCGCACGGGCGGGGCGGCGAAGCAGGTTTCCGCGACGTTCGAGGATTGCGTGTTCGACGCCAACGGCTACGGCGTGAACGTGGAACTCAACGGCGGTTTCCTGCGCTGCGAGTTCTTGGGAAACACCGAAGCCGCGGCCCGGTTCGCCGTCGCCGGTGCGGTGGCCTTCGACGATTGCCGGATCCACGACAACCCGGGCGACGGCGTTGTCTTCGATGCCGGCGGACTGACCCTGACGGAGACCGAGATCGCGGGCAACGGCGGTGTCGGGCTGGATATCCGGGTCCAGGATTTCGGCTGGCCCGGAACGGTCGACATCACCCGCTGCACCGTCGCCGACAACGGCTCGGGAATCGCCGTCCGCAATTCGTCGGACGTGGCCGTCACCAGCACGATCGTGGCCTTCAACAGCGGCGAGGGACTCGCCGACGAGGGCGCCGCGTACGCGAACTGCAATGTTTTCGCCAACGGCCCCGATGCGGCGCCCGACAGCTGGCTTGCGGGTATCGACGACAACATCTCCAGCGACCCCCTGTTCTGCGACGCAATGGATGGCGACTACGCCTTGGCGTCCAACAGCCAGTGCGCGGCGGCCGAACTGATCGGCGCCCACGACGTGGGTTGTGACGCGACCTCGTTCCTGGAGAACACGCCCGCGGTGCTGGCGGCGACGGCCTCCGCGGCGGGTCCGGCGTGGGGCGATTTCGACGACGACGGCGACTGGGACGTGTACCTGCCCGCCGTCGACGGGGCCGGAGTCCTGGCGGCGAACGACGGAGGCCTCAGCTTCCATGACGCGACATCGGCGCCGCTCGACGCTGTCGGCGCGTCGACCGCCGCGTCCTGGGGCGACTACGACAACGACGGCCTTCCCGATCTCTACGTCGCGCAGACCGGCCCCACGGCGCCGAACCGCCTGTTCCGGAATCTCGGCGGCGGTGCTTTCGAGGATTTCCCGGACCCGTGCGTCGCCGATCCCGGGGAGAGCCGGGGCGTCTCGTGGGTGGACTATGACCGGGACGGATTCCTCGACCTCTACGTCCCGAACGTCGACGGTTCCAACCTGCTGCTGCGCAACGACCGCGGCCAGGGCTTCTCCGACCGGACACCGCCGGCGCTCGACTGCCCGGGGAATTCGCAGACGGCGGCCTGGGGCGACTATGACAACGACGGCGACGCCGATCTCTATCTCGTCGCGGCCGACGGTCCGAACCAGCTGTTCGTCAACGACGGCGGTCTGTTCACCGACGTCGCCGAAGGTGTGCTCGCCGACGCCGGCTCCGGCCGGGGCGCGGCCTGGGGGGACTACAACAACGACGGTTACCTGGACCTGTTCCTGACCAACTGGGGCGCGGACCAGCGACTGCTGGCCGGCGGTCCCGGCGGCGCCTTCCGCGACGTTCCGGGGCTGCCGCTCGGCGACTCCCTCGACGGCCGGGGCATCGCCTGGGGCGACTACGACAACGACGGCGACCTCGATCTCTTCCTGACTTTTTCCTCCTCGGCGAACGTGCTCCTGCGCAACGACGGCGCCGATATGTTCACGGCGGTGGAGGAGGCCCGACTGGCGGAGAACGCGGACTCGGTCGGCGCGGCCTGGTGCGACGCGGACCAGGACGGCGACCTCGACCTCTACGTGGTCAACGACGGGACCGCGAACCGGCTGTACGAGAACATCGGCGACGGCGGCCGTCACTGGCTCCGGGTGAAGCTCCGCGGCACCTTCGCCAACAGCCTGGGCATCGGCGCGCGGGTACGCATCGTCACCGCGGCGGGCGCCCAGATCCGCGAGATCAACGGCAACGCCGGCTATGTGACCCAGGAACCCAACCTGGCGGCGTTCGGCCTCGGTGACGCCACCGTCGTCGACACGCTCCGGATCACGTGGCCGTTGCCGTCGTACACGGGGCTGCGGGACACCGTGCTGACCGCGGTGCCGGTGGACACGATGCTGGTGATCGAGGAGATCGGCGACCCGTACTTCGGCGCGCGGATCGTGGTCGATGCGGCGCCCGACAGCGTGTCCACACCCTGGCGGCTCGAAGCCCCGGGCGGAGTCGTCTATACCGGCGTGTCGGACACGACGCTGTCGTTCCTGACGCCCGGGGACTACGTCCATATCTGGCAACCTGGTGTCGGCTGGGCGCCGGCGTGGCCCGAGACGGTGGCCGTCTCCCTGCCGCCGGACGGCCTGGTGACCGTCGGCGGCACGTACGGTCGGGAGCCCTATATCACATCCGTCACCGACGTTCCCGACGACCAGGGCGGGCAGGTGCGGCTGACCTGGAACCGGAGCGCCGAGGATGCGCCCGGAACCGCGCTGACCGTCACCGGCTACGGCGTGTTCCGGTGCCTGGACGAGGGCGCTCGGGGCGTTGATCCGATGTGCGAGCCGGAGGGTTGGGAGTTCCTGACGTCGGTCGACGCGCGGGCCGATACGACTTACCATTACGTCGCGCCGACGCTCCGGGACTCGACCGCCGCGGCGGGGATCCAGTGGTCGACGTTCCTGGTCCGCGCCGTGACGACCGACGATCTCGTGTATCTGGACTCGCGACCCGCGGCCGGGTATTCGGTCGACAACCTGGCGCCGGCCGCACCGACGGGCGTCGATGTGGCGTACGCCCACGGCGGCAACACGCTGACCTGGGTCGCGTCGGTCGACGGCGATGTCGATCGCTACGAGATCCACCGCGTGCCGGTCGGCAGCGGCCAGCCGGAACCGGACGCCGTGCCCGCCTTCACCACCGAGACCCCGGGATGGACCGACGACACGGTCGGCGCCGATGCCTGGGACCACGCCTACTGGCTCCGGGCCGTCGATGTCGCGGGCAATCGGAGCACGTTCGCGGGAACCCAGACGGTGTCCGAGGTCGGCGATGCGATCCTGCCCCGGGCCTACGTGCTGGGGGCGGCCGTGCCCAACCCGTTCAACCCGGCGACGACGATCCGTTTCAGCCTGCCGTGCGCGGCCGCGGTGTCGCTGCGGATCTACGACATGCGCGGACGGCTGATCCACAGCCTGGTCGACGGCGCAACGCTGCTGCCTGGTCGCCACCAGCGCGTGTGGCGCGGTGAGGACGACCGCGGTCGGCAGGCCGCCGCCGGCGTCTATTTCTACCGCCTGGAGACCCGCGATTTCATTCAGACACGGCAGATGACGCTGGTAAAATG
>CAZJMO010000090.1:0-2969 GCA_964547085.1 uncultured Fibrobacteraceae bacterium
CGATCCGAGAGGATCGGTTATTCGTCGTTCGTGCAGGGCTTTGCCGACACGACCGACGGCACGCATTCCGCCATGCAACTCAAGGTGGAGCATTCCGAGCGGGTCGCGCGGGAAATGGCGGGCCTGGCCACGGATCTGGGCTGGTCCTCCGCGGACCGGAACACGGCCGAAGCGCTGGGCCTGTTGCACGACGCCGGGCGCTTCCCGCAATTCGCCGGGTACGGCACTTTCTCGGACGCCGCATCGGTCGATCACGGGGAACTGGGCCACGCGACGGTGAGCGGCGCCGCCGTGCTGGACGCGTTGGCGGCGCCCGACCGCAACAACATTCTCCTGGGCATCCGCCACCACAACGCCCGAGCCCTGCCACGCGATCTTCCGACCGCCGCTCGACCGTTGGTCCAGCTGATCCGCGACGCCGACAAGCTCGACATCTTCGAGATCGTCCTGGCCGCGGTCGAGAAGGACGGCTTCCGGGAACTGCCCCGCATGATGCCCGCCATCGACCTGGACCGCGCCTGTTCCCCCGCCGTGCTCGCCGAGATCCGCGCCGGCCGGACCTGCTCGCTGCAGAACGTCCGCTCGCTCCAGGATTTCCTGGTCATGCAGCTGTCGTGGACCTTCGACCTGACGACCATCCCGGCCGTGCAACGGGTCGCCGATCGGCACATCGTCGGACGGATCCTGTCCCACTTGCCGCAGGAACCCGACTTCGCCGAACTCGGCGCGAGGATGGACCGGACTCTTCGTGCACGTCTCGGGTCATGACCCGTCAAGGTCCTCAAGCCCGATAAATTATGACCGACATTGTTGACGCCCGGCTGTTATGAGCATATACTCATAACCAACAACACCAACACCGGAGTCGAGACCTTGCCCCGTCCTTTCAAACCACGCGCCGTACGCCACGATCCCGCCGTCGACTACTTCAAGCCGGCGGGCGTGCCGATGCGCGATCTCCAGGAGGTTGCGCTGGGCCTGGACGAAGTCGAAGCGCTGCGGCTCGCCGATCTCGAGAACCTCTCGCACGAGGCCGTGGGTGAGATGATGAACGTCTCACGCGCGACCGCCGGGAGGATCCTCGCGACGGCCCGCCGCAAGACCGCCGAAGCACTGGTCCATGGCTGGGCGATCCGTATCGATCGCGGCCCGACCACTCCCACGACGACCCCGCCCGACGATGACGCCGGTTTCCAGCGTGGTCGCCGCGGCATGGGCGGTCCGGGACACGGTCGTGGACGCGGGCGCGGGCGCGGCCGCATCTAGAAGGGCGACGTGAGATCCGATAACCGGTGACACTCGAACGCGGAGGTGCATCATGCCCGGCGGAGACAGAACAGGACCACGGGGCCAAGGCCCCATGACGGGACGCGGAATGGGTAACTGCAACCCGAACCAACCGGTGGCGCCGCAGCCGCAGGATCAGCCTGCGCCGGCTCCCGACCAGACACTCCAGAACAACCCGGGCTTCGGTCGCGGGATGGGCTGGGGCGCCGGCCCCGGATTCGGCCGCGGCATGGGTCGCGGTCGCGGTTGGGGCCGTGGCCCGGGACGCGGCTGGTAGATCACGAAGTGCTGCCGGGTCGACGCTCGGCAGCACTTTTTTGACGTCCTGTCCCTTTTTGCGTGTTTTTACTGCAAATTTTTCGCAGATTGCTGGAACTCCACCTTTCGATGTGGTACAGTTAGGTCCGTCAAAGGCCAATGGCCAATCACGACAGGTTCATTGTGCGGTCAGATCGCCCGCAAACGATGAGCGTGCCGTGGACGATGCTAGCTCGTCACGCCGGCCTCCCAATGGCCAAAACGAAAGGTACCATTATGAAGAAGTTGCTCACGCTGTTTGCCGTCATGGCTCTGGCCAGCACGGCCTTCGGTCAGCTTGTGATCACGGGTGTGTATGACGGTCCCCTGACCGGCGGCATCCCCAAGGGCGTCGAGCTCTGCGCCGTGTCGGACATCGCCGATCTGTCGATCTACGGTCTGGGCTCCGCCAACAACGGCGACGGCACCGACGGTATCGAGTGGACCTTCCCCGCGGACTCCGCCGTTCAGGGTCAGTTCATCTACGTCGCCAGCGAAGCCGTCATGTTTGAGGCCTTCTTCGGCTTCGCTCCCGATTACTTCGAGACCGGCTACGCTGTCGCCATCAATGGTGACGACGCCGTCGAGTTGTTCTGCAACGGTGAAGTGGTCGACGTGTTCGGCGTCCAGGAATGGGACACGCCCCAGGACTGGAACCACCTGGACAGCTGGGCCTACCGCGTTTCCAACACCCCGGACAGCCCGGTCTTCAACATCGCGGACTGGACCATCACTCCTCCGAACACCTGGGACGGCGAGACCACCAACGACACGGCCGTCAGCCCGTTCCCCTGCGGCACCTACACGTTCGATCCTTCGGTCCCCGTGGCCGAGTCGAGCTGGAGTGGCGTCAAGTCGCTGTTCTAGTCGAACAGACGTCTGATTCCGCGATCCCCAAGACCCTCCGGCCGTCAGGTCGGAGGGTCTTTCATGGACGACCTCCGGAGCCGCGCTTGCACAATCATCAGGTTGGAGACCGGACGCATTTTATGAAGAATTTATATCCGAATGTATATATTCTTCCTCGGTTTATGGTATAGTCCGCTTCTGACGTCCTCCCGAGCCGTACACGCACGCTGAATTCATCGTGTCGCGGGCGTTGAAGTGACGGCTACAACGAAAGGGTCCGGAATGAAGAAATTGCTCACGCTGCTTGCTGTCATGGCTCTGGCCAGCACCGCCTTCGGCCAGCTGGTCATCACCGGTGTGTATGACGGTCCCCTGACCGGCGGCATACCCAAGGGCATCGAGCTCTGCGCCGTGATGGACATCGCCGACCTGTCGATCTACAGCCTCGGTTCCGCCAACAACGGCGGCGGCACCAATGGTGAAGAGTGGGCCTTCCCCGCGGATTCCGCCGTCCAGGGCCAGTTCATCTACGTGGC
>CAZJMO010000090.1:2979-4858 GCA_964547085.1 uncultured Fibrobacteraceae bacterium
CGTCAATGGCGACGACGCGATCGAACTGTTCTGCAACAGCGAACTGGTCGACGTGTTCGGCGTCCAGACATTCACGAGTGAAGACCTGCCGCTGCCCTGGAACTACCTGGACAGCTGGGCCTACCGCGTCCTCAACACCCCGGACAGCCCGATCTTCACGCTCACGGACTGGTGCATCGCTCCTCCGAACACCCTGGATGGCGAGACCACCAACGCGACCGCGGCCTGCCCGTTCCCGATCGGCACGTACTGCTTCGATCCTTCGGTCCCCGTGACCGAGGCGAGCTGGAGTGGCGTCAAGTCGCTGTTCTAGTCGAACAGACGTCTGACTCTACGATTCGAAAGGCCCCCCGACCGAAAGGCCGGGGGGCTTTTTTTATCAACGACCGCAGGAAATCCTCAATTCGGCCTCGATTCGGGCGATGAAACCATTGAGAAAATGTCGGCCCGATCCCCCTGCCAGCGGCAGGGACCCGGAGGAAAGCATGTCGTCCCGGCGAATCCTGACCACCATGGCTGTGCTGAGCGCCTGCCTGCTCGTAGCATCCCTGGGCCTGATGGTCCATACCCGAAGCGGCGCCGACAGCCGTCCCGTCCAGCTCGATCTGGCCCGCGGTCTGTCCACCACCCTGGACCAGATGTCCGACCGCGCCGACGACTTGGCCTCCGCGCGCGACCTCGGCATGGCCCGCACCGTCCGCCAGGAGCTGGCCCACACCGTCCTCGCCTTCGACCAGAATCTGCTCGAGCTGGCCGACACCGCCCCGAGCGGCGCCGCGCTCGAAGCGGCCACCGAGGTCCGGTCGATCTGGCGCGAACTGGGACTCGACCTGGCCGATCTTGCCGCCGGCGAATACGCCGCCAGCAGCGCCGCCGGTCGTCAGACCCTCGCCGCATTCCGTCATCAGGTTCCGGCCATGCGGGACAACCTCGAGATCGCCGCCCGCGACCTGCACCGCGCCGAGCGCCGCGCCGGCGAGGTCGGTCGCATCGCCGCGACGGCCGCCATGGTTCTCGGCGGCCTGACCGTCCTGTTGGGCCTGCTGGCCTTCCTGCCGCGCCGCGCCTCGGCCGCGCCCGCCCCCGCGATCGCCCCGGCCGCCGCGGCCCCCGCGCCGTCCCGCGACTCGTTCGTCCGCCAGCCCGCGCCGCCCTTCGACGCCGGCGCCGACCTGGGCCTGGCAAGCGCCTCCGTGGACCGCGTCTCGGTGGACATGCTCACCGTCGCGCGCAGCGCCGAGCGCATGCAGGCCGCCGTCGACTCCGTCGCCGCCGCCCTGCAGGGCATGCTCTTCAGCCTCAACGAGATGGCCCAGGATTCCCACGAGGGCTCCCGCATCACGCGGACCGCCAACAACGCCGCCGTCTTCGCCGCCGACACCGCCCGCGAGTTGCTCGACACCGCCCGCGAGATGAGCGATGTCGTGTCCCGCGTCCGCGCGCTGGCCGCCCGCAGCCAGGACGTCGCCGGCCGCATCGAGGGCGAAGCCGCCGCCACCGGCGCCACCGGCGCCGCGTTCACCACGGTCGTCGCCCAGGAAGTGAAGCAACTGGCCCACGCCACCAGTTCCTCCACGGAGCACATCGAGCACGCGGTCGACCAGATCCTCGCCGGCCAGCGCCAGTACGAGGACGCCATCGGGCAGATCATCAGGAACGTGGGATCGGTACGGAAGGTCGCCGCCAACCTGGGCGAACTGATGCTCGAGCCCCCGGTCCACGTGCAGCCCGGTCCGGCATACCAGCCCCCCGCGCCCTGCGTCCAGGCCGCGCCGGCCCCGGCCCCGCAACCCGCGCCCACGCCGGCGCCGGCTCCCGCACCCGTTCCCGCGCCCGAGCCCGTCGCACAAGCCGCCCCGGTTCCCGAACCGGAGCCCGT
>CAZJMO010000090.1:4868-10694 GCA_964547085.1 uncultured Fibrobacteraceae bacterium
GCCGCGACCGACAACCTGCTCGACGAACTGGCCGACGTGGCCGCTGATGCGGTCGACACGCCGCCGACGCCCGAGCCCGCCGTCGCGCCCGAGCCCGAGGTCGAAGAACCGAAAGCGAAAACACCGACCGGCGGCGGCGCCAACGCCAATGTCTTCATGCTCAACAAACCGAAGAAGGCAACCGACACTCCGCCCGAAGCGGCAAAGCCCGAACCGGAACCAGCGCCCGAGCCGGTTTCCGAACCCGAGGCGGCTGCGGAAGAACCCAAGGCCAAGGCTCCTGCCGGCACCGGCGCCAACGGCAACGTCTTCATGCTCAATAAACCCAAGAACGCGGCCGCAGATGCGCCCGAGAAAGCAACGGCGGAGCCTGAGCCGGAACCGGCACCTGAGCTGGAAGAGGACGACACCGTCGCATCGCTGACGGAGGACGAGGTCGCCGCGGCGCTGGAGGAAGAAGACGCCGAGGCCGTGACCGTCGGTGCGCCCAAGGCCAAGCCGGTGGGACAAGGGACCAGCGGCAACATCTTCATGCTCAACAAGCCCAAATCCTAGCTTGCGCCCGACACAGCACCGGCCCCACAACACGATGTTGGGGGCCGGCGGTGTACCTGGAGACTGCCAGGAGGTCCCGGAGGCGGAGCCGGCCGATCCAGGCGCCTCGCTCGAATGGGATGCCCGACTCCCCGCAAGCGGGGTGACACCGCCGCACATCCACCGCAACGCACCGTCAGCGGCTCCATAGTCTCTAATTACGAACGGCCAACCCGGGACGCAACCTCCGCGCCTCCGCGCCGGCGTCGCGAGACGTCGAGCCACGCGAAGTAGGCCACCAACGTCAACGCCAGCATTGCCATGAACGCGACGACCACCCAGGTCGGGACCGTCACCGCATCGCCGGCCGCGTAGCTGTGCAGCCCCACGAGCAGGTAATTGACCCCGAAATACGTCATGATGATCGACCAGATCGCCAGGAACGACCCCGCCGCATGCACGAACGGATTGGCCAGCTTCGGCAGCCACCGGAAGTGCAGGATCACCGCGTAGATCAGCACCGACACCAGCGCCCAGGTCTCCTTCGGATCCCAGCCCCAGTACCGGCCCCAGCTCTCGTTGGCCCACACGCCGCCGAGCAGCGTGCCGACCGCGAGCATGCCCAGCCCCGCAATCATCACGTCGATGTTGAGCTTGTCGAGCTTGGTCACCGCCGCGGCCACCGGACGGCGACTCAACGCCGCGACGATCAGCAGCAGCATGGTCAGCAGGCCGAGCAGGCACGACAGCCCCAGGAATCCGTAACTCGCCGTGATGATCGTCACGTGGATATTCAGCCAGTACGACGCGAGCACCGGCACCAGCGGACCGATGGCGGGGTCGAACATGCTCATCATCGACACGCCGAGCACGACCGCCGTCAACAACGAGCCCAGCGCGCCCGCGGCCGCCGTGCGACTCCCCAGCTCGAACAGGATGCCGGCCAGCGCGACCGCCAACGCCACCCACAACAGCGATTCGTGTCCGTTGCTCAGCGGCGCGCGGCCGGACGCGATCCATCGCAGGACGAATCCGTACAGGTGCAACGCGAAGCCCGCGATGTAGAGCACCATGCCGACGGCGAAGAGCGGGTCGCGCCAGCGCCACGGCGCACTGTCGCGGCGGAACAGGCCCACGAAGTAGGCGATGATCAGGAGCACGAAGGCGAGCATGTACGGAACCGTCGATCGCGCGAACGGGTGCAGCGAGTTCAGGCGCAACTCCGAGTCCAGGCGGACGCCCTTGGGAATCACGGACGCGCCGTACTTCTGCTGCAACGCCGCCGTGCGGCGCAGGCCGTCTCGGATCTGGAGATCGTCGTTGGCCTGGAGGCCGCCCAAGAGCGCCTCGGACGCGTCCACGAACTCGGCGCGACGGGTGTCGTCCTCGGCCACGGCTTCGAGCACCGTCTCGATGTCCTGCCACGCGTTGATCGGGTCATCCGGCACCGGGAAGATGCGCAGCGACCCTCCCTGCAACGCACTGTAGAGCAGGTGGACGCGCTCGTCGAAGCCGATGAGTTTCTGCTGCGTCTTGCTGCGCATGTTGGCCGGCGTGCGATGCGCTTCCTCGACGGCGCTCTGCAGCTTGTATTGCCCGCCCTCGAGAACCGAGGCCAGCGACACGTGATGGATGTCGCGGCCGACGCCGAGCAGATCCTGCACGCCCGGATTCTTCACCGCCAGCGTCGGATGGTGGTACCACTCGGCCGAGTGCACCACGAAGCCCAGGAACACGGCCACGGGCTCACGCCCCTCGAAGCGCCCCTTCTTGGTGATCTTGATCGCGGTCTCGCGCGCGAGCGTGTCGAGCGGTTTCATACGACCCCGGAAATCCTGGACGATGAGGCGCGAAGCCGCGTCGAGGGCGTCCGGCGACAGCGTCAGGGCCGGCGGCTCGTCCGCCGCGCGCTGCGCGAGCGCGGCGTGCGGCGTCACCACGGTCGCCGCCAGGAGAACAGCGGCGAGAACAACCATCAGGCCGTTGCGCCCCCGCGCCTGTCCGCGCTCGCCGATGATCCGCCCCATGATGAGCAGGAATCCCAGCGTGAGAATCGTGTAGCCGACATATGTCGGCACCTTGCCGGGATCCCGGTTCACCGACAGCACGGTGCCGAGGCGGTCGCGGTCGTAGCTCGACTGGAAATGCTTGGTGCCGCGATGGTTCAGCGGGTGGTTCATCCAGATGCGCACGTTCTCACCCGTGATGCCCCGGTCGGGATCTTCGAGCACGACGAGGCTCTCGTAGCTCGCGGGGTTGTCGCTGCCCGGGTACGTCTCGAGCAGGAAATCCTCGAGGTACAGCGAATACGGCAGCGTGTGCATGACCGAGCCGTACGTGAGCGTCAGTTCGCGCCCGCCGAGCGTCACGCGCTGCGGACCGCCGTGATGCATACAGATCGCTTCGGCACGCTCCCCGTCCCGCTCCACGTACAGCCGCGCGGCCGCCGGAGCGTTGGGATTCTCGCTGACCGACGGCACCGCGACCACCGACATCTCCACGGCCGTCGGCACCACGCGGAAACCGTCCGCGCTCCGGTAGATCATCTGCTTCTCCACCGGCACGACCTCGCCCGCGGTCAGGCTGCGGCCCTCGCCTTCGGCCATCATCGGCGCGACCTCGAGCGGGAACGACGCCCGCATCACGATCCCGTCGTCCTGCCTGGCCAGGTCGATGCCGGAGCTCACCTCATAGACCAGATCGACCGCCTGCAACAGCGCCGACTCCTCGTGCATGAGCCCGAAATCGGGGTGCAGCGCGAAAAGCATCTTCTCGGCGACCTCGCCGCCGGGGTTGGTCACCGCCACGCGCACCATCGGGTTGAGCAGCGGACCGTCGGGATCCGATTCACCGCCGGTGTGGAAGTCGCTCTGGAACTCGGTCAGCTCGAAGGTCCAGCCGCCGCACGCACCGAGCAGGCCGGAGTCGGCGGTCACGGGCAGCCGGCAAATCTCGTCGCCGGCCCGCACGCGGAGCACGCCGTAACGGCCCGACATCTCCTCCGTCGGCGGCAACCCCTCGCGATGGAACCGCACGAGCACCGGCCCGAGGCGCGCTTCGTCGCCTTCGTACAGCGTGTGCATCTGCAGACCGTCGCTTCCCATGGCGCCCAGCGTGACCATGGCCCGACCGTCCTCGCCGGGCACCATCGTGCGCTCGAAACGCGGCCAGTACTCGTCCACGCCCAGCGTCAGACGCGCGTCGCCCACGGTCACCGTCTTGTGGATTCCCTGCGCCCCGGGGCGGTACAACCGGATCGGGACCGCGGCCTCGCTCGCGCCGTCCCGCACGACCGCGAACGTCTGGGCCGACGAGACCACGTTGTTGCTCTCGCCTTCCCGGATCCGCAGATAGCCCTCGAACCCGAACCAGCGCGTGATGCCGGCGCCGACCAGGATCACCAGCATGCCCACGTGGACCAGCAGGAATCCCGCCTTTTGCCGTTTCCGGGCCAACCGGCTCACCAGGTTCAGCAGCAGGTTCACGAACAGCAGGATCAGCATGCTGTTGAACCAGAGCGCGTCGTAAACCAGATCGTAAGCGGCGGCCCGGCCGGTCTCGGTCGATCCGATACCGGCGTAATACGACTCGATCCAGGTGGCGGTCCCCGCGGCCACGGCGAAGATCACCAGCAGGGCCGCCGCCAGGCGCAGGGAAGAAAGAAAACGAAAAACAGGGTTCTGCATGATCGTCGTCACAGCGCCTCACCTCGTTCGGGTGGTGTCGTGAACTGCTACCATTATAGAAGGATTTGTGGCCGTCACACAAGGCGAGACCCGTATGGCTACTGTTTTACACCGGATAGCGACGGATGACCATCATCGGTTGAGAATGACAACCTCGACGGCGACGCGGCCATGATAAGACCACCCGGCGAATGCGCCACATCAACGAACGATGATGAACTTCCCCACGGTATCGTCGAACTGTCGATCCTGGGGACGCACGGCGTACAGGTAGATGCCGCTGCACACCTCCTGGCCGTTGCGCGTGGTCAGGTTCCAGTAGATCTGCCCGTCACCGGAACTGCCGTCGTGGGTGAGCGTCTGCACCAGATCGCCCGACAGCGTGAAGATCTGGATCGTACATTGGCAAGCCGGCAGGCGGGCGAACGCGACGCGCACGCCGGTCGGGTCGTCGGCGTTGGGATGCATCGCCTGGAAATCGGCCAGCGACTCGCGGGTGGCGGGGTTGGGATAGACGATCACCTCGTTCGAGCCGTCCGCGTCCTGCGCCGACGTCGTCGCCCCGAAACGCGGCACACCCGCGGCGAAGCTGCCGCTGGGCAACCGGCTCAGTCCTTCGCCGACGATGCTGTAGCCGTTCGCGGCGGTGACGTGGTCGGTCGCGGTGACGGAGTAGAAGTAGACGAACCCGTTGTGCAGCGGCTCGTCGCGGTGCATGTAGTACCGGACCGCGCGTTTCGGCACGCCGACCTCCTCCGGCCGCGGCGTGACCGCGAAGAAGGTGTCGAGCACGTCGGGAGTCGTCTCCCACGCCAGCAGGGATTCCAGGCCGGCGACCGGTAGGCCTTCGGCGTCGCGGAGCAACGGCAACACGTCCATGGTCCCGGTCTCGTCCGCCAGCACGACCTCGGTCATGGCCGCGGCCAGCCCCTCGTACTCCGGATCATCCAGACAGATCGGGCGGTATTCAGCAACGGTCAGACCGGTGTTGCGGCCGAACGAGCGCGGGATCTCGTCGTACGCATGCGGATAGAAGTTGACGAGGTCGTATTCCGAGATCAGTTCCCATGACCCCACCGGCGGTCCGGTCGCCTCGTTGGTCCCGACCGGGCGATCCCATTCGTCCGCGCGCCAGACGCGGTAGCTCTCGAAATCGAGTTCGCCGGTCATCTCGTCGGCTTCGTGCTCGCTGCGGTCGTTCCAGTAGATCTCCATGGCGCGATCGCGGGGCACGATCCGAAGCCACGGCGACGGTGGGATCGACTCACCGGCGACCCAGGGGATACGGGCCTCGCGCCCGGATAAGCCGGTGCAGGCACCTAGGCTGCGTCCGTTGGCGCGCCAGCAATACGCGACGCCCGGGTTCGACTTCGTGCACTCCCGACCGAGGTAGCGGCTGCATTCGTCGCAGTTGTCGGTATTCACCCAGACGCAGTGCTTTTGACGGCTGGAACTCCAGCTCAGGTCCTCGGTGCTGAACGGCATCGGCATGCTCTGCGGCGGCGGCGGCATGCACGACTCGTCCCAGTACTGCGGGTACCTGTAATAGAGCGGGTTGGTCGGCGAGTCCCACGGCAGACCGAAGTCCTCGGCGCAGATCAGGGTC
>CAZJMO010000091.1:0-6841 GCA_964547085.1 uncultured Fibrobacteraceae bacterium
GCGCCCGGCGACACGGTCAGTCTCACGGTCCGCACGCGCGGCGGCGACACGACCCAGATCTGTCCGGACCTGATCGGTCTCAGCAACCGCGAGGTACGGGCGCTGGCCGCGCGGCTGGGCGTCGAGCTGCAGATCAACGGCGTAGGCTACGTGGAACGACAACATCCGGCGGCGGGCTCGCGCCTGACCGACGCCGGCGTCGAGGTGAGGATGGCGAACCCATGGCGTTGACCTTCGGAGAACTCTGCGCACCCTGGCCCGGACTCGCGATCCACGCGGGTGCGGACACGGAGGTGACTGCCGTTGCGGAGGATTCGCGGCAGGCGGCCGCGGGTGCTGTGTTCGTGGCCGTGCGCGGTCACGGATCCGACGGACACGATTTCGTGGCGCGCGCGGTCGAGGCCGGCGCGGCCGCGGTCGTGGTCGATGATGATCGTCTTGCGGACCTTCGGGCCGCCCTTCCTGAATCCTGTCCCGTTGCCTGGGCGACGGCCTCCTGCACCCGGGGGCTACCGGCCCGTCTGGCCCGGGAGTGCGAGGGGCGGCCCGACTCCGATCTGCAAGTGGTCGGTGTCACCGGTACGAACGGCAAGACGACCTCCGCCTTTTTGTTGCAGGAGATGCTCGGACGATTGGCCGGTCCCTGCGGTCTGCTCGGCACCATCCGCTACGACGACAGCGTCGCGCCCGTGCCGGCGCCGCTGACGACGCCCGGCGGGCCGATGCTCTACCACTGGCTCGGTCGCATGGCTGCGGTGGGCTGCCGCTCGGTCGCCATGGAGATCTCGTCTCACGCGCTGGACCAGGAACGACCCGGAGACCTTGCCCTGGACGTGGCCGTCCTGACCAACCTGGGTCGCGACCACCTCGACTACCACGGGGATCTCGACAACTATCTGGCGGCCAAGGCTCGGATCCTGGATCTGCTGCGCGACCGTCCGCGTCGCGGCAAGCCCGACGGCGTCGCGGTGATCAACGTGGCCGACCCGGCGCTGGCCGCGATCGACCCGGGCGACCTGTCGGCGGTGCGTTTCGCGACCGCGCCCACGACCGCGCCCTGCGATTTGACCGTCCGTCGCGCCGATCTGGCGCTCACCGGCACGGTCCTGGAACTGGACTGGCGCGGCCGCGCGCTGACGCTGGAGAGCCCGCTCGTGGGGCGCTTCAACGTGGAAAACCTGACCGCTGCGCTGGCGGCCGGCCTGGCCCTGGGCTTCGACCCCGCGGCCTGCGCGGACGCCCTGACCGGCATTCGGCAGGTCCCCGGGCGCATGGAGCGCTTCCTGCTCCCGCGCGGCGGGCTGGCGGTCGTCGATTACGCCCATACGCACGACGCGCTCGCGGCGATCCTGAGCACCTGCCGGGAACTGAGCGATCGACGGCTACTGACGGTCTTCGGCTGCGGCGGCGACCGGGATCGCGGGAAGCGGCCGCTCATGGGACGCGTCGTCGCGGAACTGGCCGACCTCGCCTGGATCACGTCCGACAACCCGCGCAGCGAGGATCCCGACGCGATTTGCGCCGAGGTCGCAGCGGGATTCGACGCCGTGTCGGCTCCGCGCGCGACCGGGCGCCGCGTCGAGCCGGATCGCACCACGGCCATCGAGGCTGCGCTCGCGTCCGCCGAAGAGGGCGATGTCGTGATCGTCGCGGGCAAGGGTCATGAGGATTACCAGCTGGTGGGGGACCGCGTCCTGCATCTGGACGATCGGGAGATCATCCGCGACTGGGTCGCGCGGGAGGCGGGTCATGCCTGACCGCTACCTGCTGGCGACCGCTGCGGCGGATCTGGAGGCGGCGGGGCTGCTGGACCGGGTCCTGGTCGCCGACGGCGTCCGGTGGCGCTCGGTGGAAGCGACCGATGTGCCCGGGGCATTCCTCGGCGCGATCCTGGATTCCCGCGACGCGTGCCCCGGCGTGCTGTTCGTCGGGTTGCCCGGCAGCCGCGTCGATGGTCGACGATTCGCCGGCGCCGCGCTGACTGCCGGCGCGGACGCGCTGGTGGGGCCGGGCGACGGACCTTCTCCGGAGCCGGAAGGGCCGGTGCCGCCGCGCGGCACGGTCCTGGTCAGTCCCGATCCGCTCGCGGCGTTGACCGTGCTGGCCGCGCGGTGGCGTGATCGTATGCCGGCGGAGGTGCTGGGCATCACCGGCAGCAACGGCAAGACCACCACCAAGGATCTTCTCGCGGCTGCGCTCGGCGCGGCCGGGCCGGTTTGCGCCACGAGCGGCAACTACAACAGCGCCCAGGGTGTGCCGTTGACGCTGCTGACGATCCGTTCGGAGCACCGCTTCGCCGTTGTCGAGATGGGGGCGTCGGCGGTGGGGCACATCGCCGCTCGGGCGGCCGCGGCGCGACCGCGCATCGGGGTCATCACCAACGCGGCCGGAGCGCATCTGGAAGAGTTCGGCAGCCTCGACGGCGTGGTCGAGGGCAAGGGCGAGATGGCGGCGGCGCTGCCCGACGACGGCGTGGCCGTCCTGAACGCCGACAGCCCGGGTTTTGGCCGCTGGTGCGCGCGGGCGGCTTGCCCGGTGGTGAGCTGGGGGCGGGAGACCGGCGATCACCGATGGAACTGGCTGGCCGGCGACGCCGAGGCGGCGGGTTGGCTGGAACTCGACGGCGTTCGCTGGCCGGTGCCGTTGCCTGGACGCCACAACGCGGCGAATCTCTGCGCCGCGATCCTGGCCGCGCGTGCCGCGGGCCTCGACGATCCGTTGATCCGGAACGGGCTCGCTGCCTTCCGGGGGTCGCCGCACCGCGCCGATCTCAGACGGCTCGACGGCCGTCGGATCCTGGACGACAGCTACAACGCCAATCCGGCGAGCATGGAGGCGGCGGTCGGGATGCTGCTCGGTCTTGACGGCGGCGTGAGCTGGGGTGTTCTTGGCGCGATGGCCGAACTGGGCGCGGACGCGTCGGCGCTGCATCGCCGGTGCGGTGAGCGGCTGCAGGAACTGGGGCTCGACCGCCTGGTCGCCGTCGGCGAGGGCGCCGAAGAGCTGGCGGCCGGATTCGCCGCGGCCGGAGGAACGGCTGCGACGTGCCCGGACCATGCCGCGGCGGCGGACCTGATCGCCGACGCGACGCGGTCGGGCGACCGCATCCTGGTCAAGGGCTCGCGCTCGTCGGCCATGGATCGCGTACTCGACGAACTCACGGAACGAATCGGTTGGACGGAGGACAAGCGGTGAGGCGACCCGAGGTGAACGGTCAGTTGTTCCTGGTTCTGGGGCTCGGCCGCAGCGGCTGCGCCGCCGGTGCGATGCTGCGGCGTCACGGCGCGCGTGTCCTGGGCGCCGACGACGCCGACCGCAGCGCGGTGGAGCGGCGCTGGAGCCGTGAGGACCTCGACGAGATGGCCGGCGTGGCGTTCGACGACGTCCTGGCCGGCGGCTCGTGGCGCGAGGTCGCCCCGAACGATCTCACCGCTGTCGTGCTCAGTCCCGGCGTTCCGCCCGACAACCCCGGCCTGGTGCGCCTGCGCGGAGCCGGCGTTCCGGTCCACGGCGAGCTGGAGTGGGCCGCGCGGTTCTTCGGCGGACGGTCGATCGCCGTGACCGGAACCAACGGCAAATCCACGACGACCGCGTGGATCGCCCACGTCCTGCGCACCGCCGGTCTGGAGAGTCCGGCGGTCGGCAACCTGGGGACGCCGTTCGCGACGATGGCCGACACGCTGCCCCAGGCGGCCGTCCCGGTGATCGAGTGCAGCAGCTTCCAGCTCGAGACAATCGAGTATTTCCGACCCGCGGTGGCGCTGGTCCTGAACCTCGCGCCGGACCATCTCGACCGCTACCCGGATCTCGCCGCCTATTACGCGGCGAAGTCGCGGCTGGCCTCCAACGTCGCTGAAGACGGAGTCTTCATCACCTCGACCGACTGTCCCGAGGCGCTTGCCTGGCCGCATCCGGGTCGACGCGTGCTCTTCGGCGATCCGCGGCGCGGCGCCGAGGCCTGGCTGGCCGACGACCAGGTGTGGATCGCGCGAGACGGTGTGCCGGTGGCTCTGCTGCCGGTGTCGGACCTGGGTCTGCAGTCGCCGCCGAACCTGCTCAACGCCGCGGCCACGGTTGCCGCGGCGCGACCCTTCGTCGACGACCCGGACGCGCTGGCCGAGGGGTTGCGCAGCTTCCGCGGTCTGGCGCATCGGCATCAGCTCGTCGGCCGTCTGGGTGGTGTCCGCTTCGTCAACGACACCAAGGCCACCAACGTCCACGCCGTCTGCACCGGCCTGCGCGGCTATCCGACCCCGGTGGTCCTGATCGCCGGCGGCAGCGGCAAGGGTGAGGATTATACGCCGCTGCGCGAGGTCATGAGGGCGGTCCGCCACGTCGTGACGATCGGGCAGGAAGGACCGGCGATCGGCGCCGCGCTCGCGGGCGCGGTGCCCACCAGCGCCGCGGATGACTTGCCGGCGGCCGTGGCGCGCGCCGCCGAGCTGGCGGCCCCCGACGCGACGGTGCTCCTGAGCCCGGCCTGTGCGAGCTATGACATGTTCAGCAACTACCGCGCGAGGGGCGAGGCTTTCGCGGCCGCCGCGCGCGCGCTCGGCGCCACGGAGGAATGACATGCGTCTGTTGCCGCGAATCCGCCGTTTCCGACCGGACGAACACGACGGGGGATTCGTGGGCGCGGTGCTGGTGCTCTGTCTTCTGGGCACCATCGCGGTCTACGGCGCCGGCAGTTTCCGCTCGGAGAACCTGGGCCAGTATCACTACCTGACGCATCATCTGCAGCGCCTGGCGCTCGGACTGGTCGCCGCGGCCGTGCTCGCGATGGTGGACCACGTTCGGTTGCGTCGCAACTGGGTGGTCTGGTCGGCGCTCGGGGCCTGTCTCGGGTTGACCGCCATTCCGCTCGTGATGAAGGGCGCCGG
Organism: uncultured Fibrobacteraceae bacterium; assembly: GCA_964547085.1. GTDB lineage: Bacteria > Krumholzibacteriota > Krumholzibacteriia > LZORAL124-64-63 > LZORAL124-64-63 > Glo-17. The sequence continues at coordinate 4,881 of CAZJMO010000091.1, forward strand.
GATCGATCGCTGGATCGAGATCCGGGGCATGGGGCAGTTCCAGCCGCTGGAATTGGCCAAGCTCGCGGTGGTGCTGTTCCTGGCGTATCGCCTGGCGGAACCGGATCTGGATCGACCGCTCTCGTGGCGGCAGCTCGGGATCACCCTGGCCGCCGGTCCGGTGGCGCTGATGGTGCTGCTGTACCTGCAGCCCAACTTCGGCAACATCGTGGTGATGACGGTGGTGACGTTGCTGATGCTGATGCTGGCGGGAGTCCGGTGGCGTTGGCTCCTGGCGACCCTTCCGGTCGGCGGCGCTGCGGCCGTGGTCGGCTACCTGGAGATCGGCAAGCTGCATCACCGCGTGGAACAGTGGCGCCTGGGATGGATGGGGCAGGGATTCGACGGTGAGCCTCCGTTCGGCTACCAGGTCCACCAATCGTTGCTGGGCATGGGCGCCGGCGGCTGGAGCGGACTGGGACCGGGCAACAGCCACAACAAGTTCGCCTTCCTGCCGGAGAACCACACCGACTTCGCGTTCTCCTTCCTGGGCGAGGAACTGGGCCTTGTGGGAACGCTGGTCGTGGTGGCGGCGCTGCTGGTGATGGTTTGGCGCGCGCTTGTGATCGCCCAACGGGCGCCGACCCGTTTCGGCCAGCTGCTGGCGGCAGGGCTGGGGTGCATGATCTTCGTCTACGGGATCGCCAACATCGCGATGGTGTCGGGCGTGATCCCGGTGATGGGCGTGCCGCTGCCGTTCGTCAGCTACGGCGGCTCGGCGCTGGTGACCAACCTCGCGGCGGTGGGTCTGATCCTCAACGTGGACCGCCAGGGGCGCGGTCGGAGGCAACCTGCGGGCCGACGTCACTCCCTGGTTTGACCGGGACGCCGCCTGGCGCTAGGATTCCCCCGCACTTCTGAGCGCAGGGAGGCGCCATGTTCGGGAATACACGCCACATTCATCTGGTCGCCATCGGCGGCGTCGGCATGAGCGGGATCGCCGAGGTCCTGCTGAATCTGGGGTTCACCGTCAGCGGCAGCGATCTGCGGCAATCGGATGTCACCGAGCGTCTGGTCCGTCTGGGGGCGCGCGTCCACCAGGGGCACGCGGCCGACCAGGTCGCCGGCGCCGATGTCGTGGTCCGCTCGTCGGCCGTCACCGAAGCCAACTGCGAGGTCGGCGAGGCGCGCCGGCGCGGGATCCCCGTGATCCGCCGGGCGGAGATGCTCGCCGAACTCATGCGCCTGAAGATCGGCATCGCGGTCGCGGGGTCGCACGGCAAGACGACGACCACCAGCCTGACCGCCGCCGTGCTCGCGGCCGGCGATCTGGATCCGACGGTGATCGTGGGCGGCCGCGTGCGCGCCCTGGGGACCAACGCCGTGCTCGGCGGCGGCAAATACCTGCTGGCGGAGGCCGACGAGAGCGACGGCAGCTTCCTGCACCTGGTGCCGACCATCGCGGTCGTCACCAACATCGACCACGAGCACATCGATCACTATCCGGACCTCGACAGCCTCCGCGAGACGTTCGTCGAGTTCCTCTCGCGGGTGCCGTTCTACGGCACGGCCGTGCTCTGTACAGACGACCCCGAGGTCCGCGGCCTGATCTCGCGTCTGGATCGCCGCGTGGTGACCTACGGGCTGGCGCGCGAGGCCGACGTCCGGGCCGATGCCGAGACCCTGCGCGCGGGGCCGGAAGGCCAGTCCGTCCAGGTGTACGAACGCAATGATCTGCTGGGCGAATTGCGCCTGCCGCAGGCCGGACGCCACAACCTGCGCAACGCGCTGGCGGCGCTGGCGGTGGGCCGCGACCTCGGTGTGAGCTTCGACGTGGCCGCCCGGGCGTTGGCCGACTTCGCCGGCGTGGGCCGCCGCTGCGAGAGCCACGGTCTGCACGACGGGGTTTGAGCACATAGCTCAGTCTCCCCACTAATGCGGGCAGAGCCCACAACCCAAGATTCATCTCTCACAGAGTTACA
>CAZJMO010000091.1:6851-10641 GCA_964547085.1 uncultured Fibrobacteraceae bacterium
GACCATGGAGGTGGCGCGCGCCCAGGGTCGGCGTGTCGCGGTGCTCTTCCAGCCGCATCGGTATTCGCGGACACGGTACTTCGCGCGCGAGTTCGCCGACGCGCTGGCCGGAGCCGATCTTGTCGGCCTGCTGCCGGTGTATCCGGCGGGCGAGGACGACCCCGGCGACGCCGGCAGCGACGTGATCGCCGCGCATCTGCAACGGTGCTGCGACCGGTCCGCGACGATGCTCGACGGCGTGAACGCGGTGCCCGCCTGGCTCGACGCCGAGGTGCGGGAAGGGGATCTGCTCCTGACCCTCGGGGCGGGCGACATCGGTCGGCTCGTCCCGACGATCTGCGCTCATCTGGACCGGAGGGCGACCGCATGAGACCGTCCCCGCTGGTGATCGGCGAGCATCACGGCCCTCGCGGCCGCGACCTCGCCGCGCCGCGGCGCCCCCGACGTTCCCGGCGCCGGCTCTGCCTGTGGCTGGGCGCGACTGTGGTCACGGTCGGGCTGTTGGCGTGGGGGGTGACCTGGCTGCTCACGTCGCCGTTGTTCGAGGTGGCCCGGGTCCAATCCGGCCGCTACCGGTACAGCAGCGAGGACAGCGTGCAGGCGGCGCTCGGCGGGTGCCTGGGGCGCAACATCTGGCTGCTGCACCGCCAGGACGTGGCCGGGGAGTTCGAAGCGTTGCCGTGGGTCCGGGAGGTGCGGCTGGAGCGTCGGATCCCCGACACCGTCACGGTGGAACTGACGGAGTGGCGACCGCTCCTGGCGGTGGCCGACCCTGCCGTCACCGGCGGCGAACGGCTGCTTGTCGGCGACGGGCGTGTGCTGACGATCCCGGCGCATCTGGACGCGCCGGGACTGCCGCTGCTGGTGGACGCGCGCCTGGAGACCGCGCCCGACGGCGTCGCGCAACTGGTCCATCCGCAGGCCGCGGATCTGCTGGCCCTGGTCGCGGCCCTGGAGACCTCGGGGCTGGAGAGCGCGTGTCCCGTGGATTTCGTACGGGCGACGCCCGAAGGATTCGTGCTCGTTTTGCAGGGGCGCGCCGGGACTCTCCTGCTCGGCCGCACCGATTACGACGCCCGGCTCGCCCGGTTCCTGCTCGCCCGGGACCGACTCCCGGAGGGCGCCGCAGTGGATCTCCGTTTCGAGGATCGCATCACGTTCGAGCCGCCGCGGTCGGGCCGTTCCTGACGGCCGGCCGGAAAGGATTCCGCAGATGACCGAGGGCAGTCTGATCGTGGCCTGCGATTTTGGGACCGACAGCTTCCGAGCCGTCGTGGCCGAGGTCTCCGAGACCGGAACAGCGCGCGTGCTGGTCGGCGCCGTCGAGCCGGCGGAAGGTTTCCAGGACGGTGATTTCGTCGATGTGAAGGCCGGGAGCCTGGCCGTCGCGCGCACGATCCGCAAGGTCCAGGACCTCGCCAACGTCGACATCTCTGGTTTCAGCTTCAACATCGCCGGCTCTCATCTGCGCTCGGTCGAGGCTACCGGTCAGATCAGCCTCGGCCCGCCTGCGCAGGAGATCACGAGCAGCGACGTCGACCAGGCCATGACCATGGCCCGGAGCCTCAAGATCCCCTTCAACCACCGCATTCTCGCGGTCAATCCGGTGGATTTCACGGTCGACCGCGTCTCGGGCGTGCACGACCCCTGCGGTCGCCGCGGCAGCCGCCTCGAGGTCAAGGCGCACCTGATCACCGGGGCCTGCTCGGTGATCCGGAACATCGAGAACGCCATCGACAAGGCCGGTTACGAGCCCGTGGGCTACGCCGTCGACGGCCTGGCCGCGAGCACGAGCCTCCTGACCGCCGCGGAACGGGATCAGGGCGTGCTGCTGGTGGACGTCGGGGGGGCGGTCACGCACTGGACGGCGGTCGCCGGAGGCCGCCTGCTCGGACTCGGCGCGACGTCCTGGGGCGGCCAGCATCTGACGGCCGACCTCGCCAGCGGGTTGCGCATTCCGGTCGAGGCGGCCGAGGCCGTCAAGTGCGACCGTGGCGTCGTTCTGCGGAGTCTGGTCGAGGAGGTCGACGTCAATGTCCTGTTTGAACAGGATGACCCCGAGGAGACGCCCGGACTGGTCGCGGCGATCCTGGAGCCGCGCATGGAGGAGATCTTCTCGCTGGTGAAGGACGCGCTGGGGCCGGGATTGCCGCTGTCGCGCCTGGGAGCGGGAGTCGTGCTGACCGGCGGCGGCAGCCGGTGCCGCGGTTCGCGCGAACTCTGCGAGGAGGTCTTCGGGATGCCGGTGCGGACGCGCTACTTGCCCGAGTCGCTGATCGGCGCCGACCGCTTGCCGGACGGGCAGTGGGCCACGGCGCTCGGCCTCGTGCTCTGGAGCGGCGGCAACGAGCGTGCCGAATCGGGGCAGCCGGAATCGGGCGCGATGCAGCCCGGACGCTGGCGCGAGAAGCTCCGGCGGCTCCTGTCGCACGGCCGCCGCGGATGATCGTTCGAAAAGGCGTCCGGCGGCCAGATTATCCTTGGCTGTCCGGACGTCTTGTGTTAATAACGGGCGTGGACGAGGAGCGTCCTTTTGAGCCCATCTCACGGAGGAGGCGGGTGCATGAGCATATCTTTTGCCCCCGAGAAAAATGAGCGGCGTGTGAACATCAAGGTCGTCGGCGTCGGTGGCGCCGGTGGCAACGCCGTCAATCGCATGATCGAAGCCGGCCTCTCCGAGGTCGACTTTTTTGCCGTCAACACCGACGGCCAGGCTCTCGATACATCCCGAGCCCAACAGACTCTCGTCATCGGCAGCGAACTGACGCGCGGTCTCGGCGCCGGCGGCGACCCTCGGGTCGGGCACGCGGCGGCCGAGGAAGACCGCGAACTGCTGGCGTCCATGGTCGAAGGCGCGGACATGGTGTTCGTGACCGCCGGCATGGGTGGCGGAACCGGGACCGGAGCCGCGCCCGTGGTGGCCGAGGCGGCTCGCGAGGCCGGTGCCCTCACCGTGGCCGTGGTCACACGACCGTTCATGTTCGAGGGGCGCCGCCGCGCGGATCAGGCCGAGCAGGGGCTGACGGCGCTGCGCGACCACGTGGACGCGTTGCTGGTCATCCCCAACGAGCGGCTCATGGAGATCGAGGTGGCCGACGTCGGCATGTCCGAGGTGTTCCGCGTGGCCGACAACGTGCTCTACGAGGCGACCCGCGGCATCAGCGACATCATCGCCCAGCAGGCGGTCGTGAACCTGGACTTCGCCGATGTCCGCACCGTGATGAGGGACAGCGGCGCGGCGCTCATGGGCACCGGTCGCGCCACGGGCGCGAGCCGTGCGGAGCAGGCGGCCGAGCAGGCGATCCGCTCGCCGTTGCTGGAGAACGTCGACATCAGCGGTTCCCGCGCGGTGCTGGTCTATCTGACCGCGGCCAACGTGGATCGCGACGACCTGCGCGGAGCCATGGGGCACGTCCAACAGGCCGTGGGGGTCGATGCGCACATCTTCTTCGGTTTCGCGAACGACGAAGCGCTGGGTGAAGAGTTGAGGGTCACCGTCATCGCGACCGGGTTCCCGGCGGCGGACGGTGAACAGCCGGCGACCGTGTCGGTGGCTGTGGAGCCGACGGTCCAGGAAACGCCGGAGATTCAAGAGACGCCCGTGGTCCAAGAGACGCCGGTGGTCGATGAAGAGCCCGCGGTCGAAACGCCTGTGGTCGAAACGGTTCCCGTGGAAGTGGAGACGCCGACGGTCGCTGCCGCGGCAGTGGGCGACGAACCGGTCGCGGCGGAGGCGCCCCCGGTGATCGAGGCCTCGCCGTTGATCGAAGAAGCTCAAGCGGTTGCGGAA
>CAZJMO010000092.1:0-10459 GCA_964547085.1 uncultured Fibrobacteraceae bacterium
AAGTAACGGGTGTGCTCGACCAGCGCAGCCGACGGTCGCGCGTCGGGCCACGCCCAGGCCCAGGGCCAGGACAGCGTGTCGGTCCACCCGGTCAGATCCGCGGCCGACAGTTGCAGCGTGGTGCTCCAGGCGAAGGCGAGGTCGGAGAACACCACCAGGTAGAGCGCGCTGGCCAGGGCGCCCACGTGGAAGGCCAGCGCGAAGGTCTGCGACGAGTGGGTCACCACCCAGCGATCCACGCGGCCGTACAGCCGCTGGTGCGTCTGGCCGCGGCCGAGCAGCGACGTCAGCGTGTCGCGGTGCTGCTGCGGCAGGCGGCGTGCGAGCAGGCGTTGCAGGCGGCCGGGACTGAGCAGCCCGGCCGCGTCCTGCACCGCGCCCAGGCCGGGGACGCGGCGGATCAGGCGCGCCGGCAACAGCCCAAAGGCGAATCCCAGCAGCAGCACCAGCGGCAACAGCACGAACACCGCCAGCACGTGGATCACGTTCACGGGGTGTGTGCCGTCGTAGAAGAAAACCACCGCGGTGGCGCCCCAGCCCGACACCAGGCCGGCCAGGCCCAGCACCACCAGCCCCAGCCGGTGCAGCGCGTCGACCTGGTGGGCGCGGCGCGAGCCGTCGTCGTCCTGGACGCGACCGAGCCAGGCCAGGATCTGGGCGAGGGGACGGTGTTCGAGGTCGGCCAGCTCGCGGCCGACCGTGCGGTCGCGATGGCGCAGACTCGGCCCCGACGCGGTTTCGTCGAGGGCGAGCCGGCGGGCGAGGTCGAACACGTCGCCGACGGTGGGTGTGGTGCGCGCGGTGCTCATGGTGTGAGGAAACTAACCCGGATCGGCGGATTAAAGAAGCGAATGTGCCGCCGCGAACTAAGATGTGCAGATTACTCCGGAATCGACCCGCACCAAGGAGACCGACCATGATTCGTGCCTACGCAGCCCACAAGCCGAAGGGCTCGCTCGAGCGTTTCGAGTACGATCCCGGCCCGCTGGCGGCCGACGGCGTCGAGATCGACGTCACCGTCTGCGGCCTCTGCCATTCCGACCTTTCCATGCTGAACAACGACTGGGGCCTGACCACCTATCCGTTCGTGCCGGGCCACGAGGTCATCGGCAAGGTGGCGGCGATCGGCGACCAGGTGACCACCGTGGCGGTCGGCCAGACCGTCGGCCTGGGCTGGTTCGCCGGCAGTTGCATGACCTGTCCGCAGTGCATGAACGGCGACCACAACCTCTGCGCCGCGATCGAGGGCACCATCATCGGCCGCCACGGCGGCTTCGCCGACAAGATCCGTTGCCGGGCCGCCTGGGCCATCCCGCTGCCCGACGGCGTGGACGCGGCCAAGGCCGGCCCGCTGTTCTGCGGCGGCGTCACCGTCTTCAACGCGATCGCGCAGTTCGACGTGAAGCCGACCGACCGCGTCGGCGTGATCGGCATCGGCGGCCTGGGCCACCTCGCGCTGCAGTTCCTCGACAAATGGGGCTGCGACGTGACCGCCTTCACCTCGACTGCGGCCAAGGCTGCCGAGGCCCGGCGCATGGGCGCACGCCACATCGTCGACTCGCGCGACCCGGCGGCGCTCGACAAGGTCGCCGGCACGCTCGATTTCATCCTCTCCACGGTGAACGTGGACCTGGCGTGGGACAAGTACCTGGCGGCGCTCGGACCCAAGGGCCGGCTGCACACCGTGGGCGCGGTCCCGTCGCCCATCCCGACCCCGGCGTTCGGGCTGATCGGCGGCCAGAAGAGCATTTCCGGCTCGCCGCTGGGTTCGCCGGCCACCACCGCCAGGATGCTCGAATTCTGCGCGCGCCACGGCATCGAGGCCACGACCGAGCATTTCGCGCTGAGCCGGGTCAACGACGCGATCGCACACCTGGACGCGGGCAAGGCGCGGTACCGGGTCGTGTTGGAGAACGATTTCGGTTAGATCTCGCTCGAATCCACGGAATCTCAATGGAAATGGGAGCAAATTTGCGCCAATGGGCCCCCGGGAGGTTTGAAGATCAATAACGTCTTCTGTACATAGATGATAAAAGTCTGGTATAATTCACTTGTCGCCTCAAAATATGTGATTACGACCCTGTTGAGGCGGATGAAAGCAAAGAAGTCACGGGATGCGGGGAGAGGCCGACGGAATGTTCGAGATCTCTCCCGGCGGCGACTCTACGATCTGACGTGAATACCATGCGATCGGTCGCGATTCCCAAACAACATTTCAAGAGAGGATGAACGATGCGCAAGATTGCTATCATTCTGTTCATTGTCCTTGTGGCGGTGTCCGCAATGGCACGCGAGGCGACGCTGACCAAGACCCCGCTGAACGTGAACGGCGTCAGCAAGGCCGAGGGTGATTGTGTGGTCGGAAACACCGACTTCGACAACATCCAGGGCTACTACGGCGATTGGTGGTGGGGTTTCGAGAGCTATGCCTACCTCGTCAATCCGCTCCAGGAGGGATGCGCCTGCGACATCGAGTTCGCGCTGTCGGCCGTGCACATGCTGCTGGCCCTGGACACCGACACCAACTTGCTGGTGCAAGCCGCCCTCTACAGCGCCGTCGGCGAGGGCGATTGCTTCGTGCCCGGCGAGGAACTGTACGCCGGGATGGCCCACTTGGTCACGGGCATTCCCGAACTCGCCTACTACGACATCGAATTGGGGCTGGACGGACAGGGCCTGTGCCTGCCCGGGAGCGAGCCGTACTTCATCGTCTTCCGGTTCCTGGACGACGGCGCCACGTCGGTCGGCTTGCCGGTCGACTTTACGCCCCAGTCCTGCGTGAACTACAACGATTGGGGCTCGGGCTGGAGCGATCTCGTCGTTGCCGGCAGCTTCGTGGGTGATGTCTTTGTCTGGGCCGATGTCGATTGCTGCATCGGTTCGGTGCCCACCCGGACCACCAACTGGGGTGCGGTGAAGGGTCTGTTCCGCTGATCCGTCGAAGACCAGGACCCGCGGCCGTCTGACTAGGGGCGGTCGCGGGTCGTTTTTTTTACGGGCGCCGCATGCCGGATCCTACGTCCACTCCGTCCCCTCGTCCTGCCCCGCCACGTACCACCGCACCTCCGCCAACTCGCCGGCGCATGTCCGCACCGTCTCCAGCGCCAGTCCGGGCTCGTTGTTCTTGTCGCTGAGGTGGGCGAGCATGACCGCCTTGAGCTGCGGCGAGCGGGCGGCGAGGTCGGCGACGAGACGGCCGCAACGGGCGTTGTCGAGATGACCGTGGTCGCCGGCGATCCGCTGCTTGAGCGACGCGGAGTAGGGGCCGGTGCGGAGCATCTCGGGGTCGTGGTTGGCCTCGACGTAGAGGTAGTCGAGGCGATCCAGGCCGGCGGTGTCGAAGCGGTCGAGGGTGCCGATGTCGGTCAGGAAGAGGGCTCGGACGCCGGCGACCTCGACCAGGTAGGCGCAGGGCTGTGCGCTGTCGTGGCTGATGCGCAGGGGCGTGACGTGGAAGCTGTCGTGGTCGAACGGCTGGTCGTAGCGGACGGCGCGCGTGACGGAGTCGTCGAGGGCGGCGGCGCGCAGGGTGCCGTCGGTGGCGATGACCGGCGCGGCGGTGTCGGCGCTGAACTTGCGGCTGCCGCGGATGTGGTCGACGTGCTCGTGCGTGATCAGGATGCCGCAGGTTTCGGCGGGGTCGAGATCCAGCGAACGCATGCGGAGCATCATCTGGCGGCACGAGAATCCGCAGTCGATCACCAGCGCGCGGCCCTCGTGGAGGATCACGCTGGCGTTGCCCTTGCTGCCGCTGCCGAGGTTGGCGAGGCGGACCGGAGCGTCGGTTTTTGTGCTGGGCATGCGAGGCTTCCGATGAAAGAATGAGCGGGATTCCGGACCAAGGTAAGCCGGTGAACGCGGACGATACAAGAGGGTTCTGGCGCGTGTCGCGCCGAGGGTCGGGAGGATGTCGTGAAACGAGCTCCGCTGTTTCATCCCCGTGTTTTCGACGACCAGGAATGGGCTGCCGGGTACTACAAGCGCAACGCCAGGAACATCGCGCGCGTCGGCAGGCGCCTCGCGGGACTGCTCCGGGAATCAGGGTTCGAGTCCGGTCGGATCCTCGACTCCGGATGTGGTTTCGGCGCCGTGATGATCGAACTGGCGCAGGCGTTTCCCGATGCCGAGATCGTCGGCTGCGACCTGGCCGAACCCCTGCTGGATCTGAGCCGTACCCTCGCCGAGAAGGCCGGGGTCGCCGACCGTGTCACCGTTGTGGACGGCGATGTCGAGGATCTCGCTTATCCGGACGGGAGTTTCGACGTCGTCGTCAATACGTTCATGGTGCACATCGTCGACGAACCGACGCGCATGCTCGACGAGATCGAACGCGTGGCTCGACCCGATGCGCGGATCCTGATCACGGATCTGCGGCGGTCGTGGCTGGGTCTGCTCGCGAAGAAACTCCGGACCGCTTACACCCTGGACGAGGGGCGGGCAGAGATCATGGCGTCGAGCCTGCGCAAAGGACACTTCGGTCAGGGACCATATTGGTGGGATTTCCTGGTGAACGTCAAGCCGTAGCCGGTCTCGATCTCTTTCTCGCCGAGGATTTGCCCGCGCCCGTTCCGCCTGCCATATTTGCGCCGTCGCCCGGCCCGAATGGCCCCAGGCACGGGTCCCCCGGACCGACATCCCCGGACGCTCTGCAAAGATGGTGATGACAATGTTCAACAAGCTCATCGTTGCCTGCATGCCTCTGGTTCCTCGTCCCATCATCCGAGGGATTTCGCGGCGTTACATCGCCGGCGATTTCCTCAAGGACGCGATCACGGCCACGCGTAAGCTCAGCACCGACGAAGGTGGCTGGTCCACCATCGACGTGCTCGGCGAGTTCGTGGACACCAAGGAGCGCGCCTCCAAGGAAGCGGGCGACAGCAGCAAGGTCCTCGACGCCATCGCCGAGAACGATCTGTGCGAGGTCGCCGGACTGTCGATCAAGCCGACCAGTCTCGGCCTGGGCATCGATGCCGACTTCGCCCTCGGGAACATCCGCGAGCTGGCGCTCAAGGCCCGCGACCTGGGTATCTTCATGCGCATCGACATGGAGAACACGCCGTACACCGACGCCACGCTCCAGATCTACCGCACGCTGCGCGACGAGGGCATCAATAACATCGGCATCGTGCTGCAGGCCATGCTGCGCCGCACCGAGCAGGACGTGCGCGACCTCATGGAGTACAAGCCCTCGATCCGCCTCTGCAAGGGCATCTACAAGGAAGACAAGGCCGTGGCCTTCACCGGCCGCGAAGAGGTGCGCGACAACTACAAGATGCTGCTGCGCCTGATCCTCGAAAGCGGCATGTACTGCGGCATCGCCACGCACGACGATCCCCTGATCGAGGACGCGATGGAGCTGATCGCCTCGAGCGGCCTGGCGCCTGAGCAGTACGAGTTCCAGATGCTGCTGGGCGTCAAGGAACGCACGCGCCGCGACATCCTGGCCAAGGGCCATCACCTGCGGGTCTACGTGCCTTACGGCGAGGATTGGTACGGCTATTCCACGCGTCGCCTGCAGGAGAATCCGGACATGGCCGGCATGATCGCCAAGGCGGTTCTGCTGCGTCAGTAGTCGGATCCGAGTCCATGATTCCAACGGGATCGCCCTCGATGGGCGGTCCCGGTTTTGTTGAGCACGGACGGGATTTTAAAGAATACCGGCTTTCACCCCAATAACTTTCTGTATTTCCACGACGAAAAACGATAAGATTTCGCTATTGGATGGCACGGCACCCCGGGGGACGGAGTTGAACGTGGCGACATTTCTGAACACGTGGCCGATATGGCTGCCGGCGGTCCTGGTCCCGGCTCTGGCCGGCGCCGTTGCGATGGGCATGGTCTGGCGGCGGCGGCTGACCCGCAGCCTCGGCGAGTTGCAGCAGGCGCGGCGCAACACGGACGCCGTCCTCACCAGCATCACCGACAACGTCACCTTCCTGGATCCCGATTTCCACGTCATCTGGACCAACTGGCGCGACCGCGAACACGGGGCGCCCGAGTGCGACATCACCGCCGGATCGCCCTGCCACATGTTGCTCCGCGGAGAAGCAGAGCCCTGCACCGGCTGCCCCGTTCCGGCGGTCATGCGCACGGGCTTGCCGGCCGAGGGCGAGGTCCATTGCCTGGCCGGGCGGATCCTGCGCATGAGCGCCGCGCCGGTCCGCGACGCGGGCGGTGAACTGGAAGGCGTCGTGCAGATCTCGCGCGACATCACCGAGAAACGACACCTGGCCGAAAGGCTGCAGCAGGCCCAGAAGATGCAGGCGGTGGGGCAGCTCGCCGCGGGTGTCGCGCACGACTTCAACAACAGCCTGCAGGTGATCCTGGGTTACGCCGATCTGTTGCAATCCCTGGTGCCCGACAGCGGAGAGCAGACCACGTATCTCGACGCGGTCTGCCGGGCCGGAGAGCAGGCCCGCGACGTGGTGCGCCAGCTCCTGACCTTCAGCCGCAAACACGAGCCCCGCACCGAACCTGTCGACCTCGCCGGGATTCTCGAAGAGCGTCTGGACGTGCTGCGCCGGCTGGCGGGCGCCGGGATCGACATCCGTCTGGCCGCGCCGGCGGATCTGCCGCTCGTGACCGCGGATCCGTCGCAGGTCGATCAGGTACTTTTGAACCTCTGCGTCAACGCCCGCGACGCCATGCCCGGCGGGGGACGTCTCGATCTGGAGCTGGAGACGGTGTTGATGGACGCTACGGCGGCCGGGCGACGCGGCGCTCCGGCGGCCGGCGACTACGTCGTGCTCACCGTCCGCGACACCGGCGAGGGTATTCCGCCCGAGCTGCAACGCCGTGTCTTCGATCCGTTCTTCACGACCAAGGATGTCAACTGCGGATCGGGCCTCGGTCTGGCCACGGTCTACGGCATCGTCGCGGCGCACCACGGTTTCATCGAACTGGAGAGCGCCGTCGGCCAGGGCGCCACGTTCCGCATCGGCTGGCCGGCGAGTTCGATGCTCACGGGCACCGCCGAGACGGTCGTCGAGATGCCGGCCAGGACCGCGCGCGCTTCCATCCTGGTCGTCGAGGACGATCCCGGCGTGCGGAAGCTGGCGGTCAAGGTCCTGGAGCGGGAAGGACACGACGTCGAGGTCGCCGTCGACGGTCGCGCCGCGCTCGACGTGCTCGTCGAGGGACCGCCGCGCCACGACCTGGTGGTGATGGATGTCATGCTGCCGGGCGCCAACGGCTGGGCGGTCTACTTGAGCGCGGTGGCGCGACGGCCGGACCTGAAGGTCATCTTCTGCAGCGGCCACAGCCCGAAGCAGCTCGAGTCGGAGGTCCAGATGGAGATGTCGGGCATGGAGTTCCTGCAGAAGCCGTACCGTCCGGTCGACCTCGTCGCGCGGGTCCGCCGTCTGCTGGCCGGCGACGACCTCGAATGTGGGCGGCAGGAAGGCTGACCGCCGTCAGGTGCGCGGCGTCCAGGTCACCTTCTTCTTGCCCTGCAGGAACTGCACGAACGCGATCGCGCTCGCGAGATTCACGACGCACAGGTAGTACGCCGCGGTGACCGGCGCCGGCAGGTCGCGACCCCGGAGTCCGTGCGCGGCGCCGACGGCGGCGTAGAAGATCGCCTGCAGGCCCAGGAGCACGGCCCACGCGCGGGCTTGCGGCGCCAGGACCAGGTTGGTCGCCAGCACGCCCAGCTGGAAGAACGGCGCCAGGTAGCGCAGCACCTTGTGCGACCAGAGCTGCCACGCGAACATCCCGAACCTGCGGACATCCAGCAACGCCGCCTTGTCGCGCATCGCCCACCACGCGCGCAGCGACACGCGCACGCGCATGCGGAACTCGTCGCCGGTGTCGGCCAGCGCGTCCTCGTACAGGCGGGCCGACGACTGGTAGACCACGCGGTAGCCCTTTTCGCGGATGGTCAACGGCTCCACGAAATCCGGGAGCTGATCCGGGCGCATGGGCTCCCAGATCGCGCGGCGGACCGCATCGACGCCGCCGTCCACGCCGACGATGCTGCCCAGGTCGGTCTCCCAGGCGCGGAGCTGGTTCTCGTAGCGCATGTAGGCGGAGCAGCCCTCGCCGGCGGGCGAGCCGTCGGGCGCGCGGTAGAGCATGCGGCCGGTGACGTAGCCGACGGCGGGGTCGGCCAGCGGCTGGACGAGTTCGCCGACCGTGTCCGGCGCGTAGAACGAGTTGGCGTCGCTGGTGATCAGGATCTCGCCCGTCGCCAGCGGGGCGATGAGGTTCAGGCCGCTGGTCTTGCCGGCGCGCGGTTCCTGGCGGACCAGGCGGACGCGCGCATCGTCGATGCCGCGGACGATCTCGTCGGTGCCGTCGTCGCTCTCGTCGCTGACCACGATGACGTCGAGCTTCTCCGCCGGATAGTCCTGCTCGAGCTTGTTGCGCACCGTGCGTTCGATGTGCCGCGCCTCGTTGTAGGCGGCGATCAGGACGGTGACCGTGGGTTCGTACGGTTCAGCCGGTCGGGCGACGGGGCGGGGGCGGAGCTTCGCCAGCAGCCACGCGAGCGCGGGATAGCCGACGTAGACGTAGACCAGGAGCAGGAGGCAGAGGGCGAAGAGGATGGTCAAGGCGACGTCTCCGGGTCAGTGGCGAGGACAGGTCGGTTCGCCAGAGGGTAGGCGTTTCCGGCGCGGTCGCCAAGTCCGGTTTGTCGTCGAGCCGCTCAGCGCAGGAGACCCGCGAGCCGCTCCGACACGAGACGGTCGCAGTCCTTCACGTTCTTCGGACCGACCCGCTGGAAGTCCTCGTGGTGGTTGTTCTGCATGTCCACGAGGACCCAGTCGCCGGCGCGGTCGCAGATCACGAAGTGCACGGCCCAGACCTTGCCGTTGGGGGCGAACCAGTAGTCGGCGAACAGGGTGTAGTCGCTGTCGACCGGGTTCCGGCGCGCGTGGCGGCGCGCGGCCTGGGCGAAACGCCAGAGGACTTCCATCTCGTTGGGCCAGCCCTCTCCCGTCAGCACCGGACCCGTTTTCGCCGCGGAGGCCCGGCACAGTCCGGCGTCGTTGAGCAGTCCGGACAGGCGCTTCGCGCAATCCTTCTCCGTGTGGTCGCCGTCGACGCGGGCGGGATAGACGACCACGCGGGCGGATCCGCCTGTGTTCTTCATGGCCTCGAGCCGCGCCTCGATGGCCGCGAACTCGGACTGGCTCGGCGGCTGCCCGGCCCGCATCTCTTCGAGTTCCCGCTTCTTCTCCTCGGACAGCTCCGGTTCCGGCAACGTGTCCAGGGCCATGGCCGGCGACAGACGCCTGTAGGCGAACGCGCCGCAATGCTCCGCACTCCCGGGCGGATCGCTGTCGAATTCGGCGTCGCCCGGTCCCTGGCTGTCTTCCCAGACGAC
This sequence comes from uncultured Fibrobacteraceae bacterium, assembly GCA_964547085.1. Lineage (GTDB taxonomy): Bacteria > Krumholzibacteriota > Krumholzibacteriia > LZORAL124-64-63 > LZORAL124-64-63 > Glo-17. The sequence continues at coordinate 9,329 of CAZJMO010000092.1, forward strand.
CGTTCCCGCGGCATCCACGATGACCGTGTAGATCTCCTCGAAGCTCTTCTCCAGGTGGACGGTGACCTCGGTGCCCAGTGCGTATTCGGTCTTCAGGTCCAGCCCGCCGACGAACTCGCCGAAGGCCGCCGCGCGATCTTCGCGGCCTTCCTTCTGCGTGGGGAAGCGGAACTCCGTGTCCGCCATCTCGAACCCGTCATAGCCGCGTTCTTCCAGGAGAAGCGCCAGGGTTCCGGTGATCTTCTGGAATTCCTCGCGTCCGGCCGGTCCCATCAGGCGGTCATGGAATTTGCGGTACTTCTCGACCGGTCCGGTGACGACGTACGTCGCGGGGAAGATCGTGATGGTCGCGTCGGGAAAGCCCTCGATCGGCGTGGCCGTGCCGCCGTGGGACGTCAGGAGCATGAGCAGGACGAGTGCGGTCGCTGTCTTGCGGTTCATGGCGGAACCTCCCTGGTTTCAACAACTCGCGGCGGCGCCCGGCCCGGGCCGGGAGGGCGCCGCCGACGCGATGATCAGGCCAGGTCGAACCGATCGAGATTCATCACCTTGGTCCAGGCGGCGACGAAGTCGTGCAGGAATACCTCGACCGAGTCATCGCAGGCGTAGACCTCCGCCACGGCTCGCAGTCGGGAGTTCGAGCCGAAGACGAGGTCGACCCGGCTGGCGGTCCAGCGGACCTCGCTGGTCGCGCGGTCGCGACCCTCGAAGAGGTCGGCGTCGTCCGCGGTCGCGTGCCAGGTCGTGTTCATGTCGAGCAGGTTAACGAAGAAGTCGTTGGTGAGGTTCTCGGGGCGGTCGGTGAAGACGCCGTGCCGGGATTGCCCGACGTTGGCGCCCAGGACGCGTAGGCCGCCGACGAGGACCGTCATTTCGGGCGCGGTCAGGGTCAGCAGCTGGGCGCGGTCGACCAGCATCTCCTCCGCGGAGACCGCGAATCTGGTCCTGAGGTAATTGCGGAACCCGTCGGCGGCCGGTTCGAGGACGGCGAACGATTCGATGTCGGTCTGCTCCTGCGAGGCGTCGGTGCGTCCCGGCGTGAACGGAACGGTCACCGCGTGCCCGGCGCTGCGCGCGGCCTGCTCGATCGCTGCGCCGCCGCCCAGGACGATCAGGTCGGCCAGCGAAACC
>CAZJMO010000093.1:0-6640 GCA_964547085.1 uncultured Fibrobacteraceae bacterium
CTGGCAGGACGTGATCGGCGATCCCAGCAAATTCGTCTCGGACGAGGATCTGGATTTCTACTACTCGCGCCTCGGCGAGCGGCGCAAATGCGTCTTCATCATCACGGACTTTGAGAAGCAGGCCCTGCAGGTCCGTGAGGAAGCGCTGGCCGGCACGCCCTGGACGGAACTGGTGCACAAGTACCATTCCGGCGCGCCCAAGGGTGACACGGATCCCTACCTCACCGTTGCCTGGGGCCAGTACCGCGACGAGTCCGAGCGCCCGGTGTTCGCCGCGGAGGAGGGCGGGTTCACCGAGCCCATCCCCACCGAGCACGGCTGGTGGCTGCTGCGGATCGACGAGGTCACCGAGGGGCGCAAACCCGATCTGGATGAGATCCGCGGCAAGGTCCTCATGAGCATCGCTCAGCGGAACGAAAATCTCCGTCGCGAGGATTTCAAGCGGCAGATCCGGGCCGAGCGCAACTTCATGCTCGACGAGGACGTGCTGGCGGTCGTGTTCGAGGGCCTGCCCGAGTCCGAGCCCCTCCTCGATCCTCAGACCCAGAAGCCCACGCCGCGCGAGGCGCTCCAGCCGTTGAAGACCGACAGCAGGAACTACGACCGCATCTTGATGAGTTACGACACATCCGACGGTCGGTACGAGATGACCGTGGCGGACTTCAAGGCGACCTTCGACAATCAGAACGTCTTCGAACGCGCCAAGAGGGCGGAGATGCTGGGCGGACTGCGCACCAAGCTGATCAATGCCGCCGAGCGCTCGATGATGGTGAACGAAGCGCGTCAGCGCGGCTACTACGAGGACGAGCGGGTGATCAAGGAGTCGTTCGCCAAGATCGAGGAAATGCTGGTGGAGAAGGTCCACCAGGAGATCGTCGACTACGAAGAGTACGTGTCGATGGAGGAACTGGACGCATTCTGGGCCGACCATTCCCAGGAGTACGCCACGCCCGAACTCCGCTCCGGCCACATGGTGCGCTGCGCCGATCTGGAGACCGCGCAGGCGGCGCGCGGGGTGATCCTCGCCGGCGAGGAGGCGTGGAAGAATATTCTCCGCGACTACGGCAACGATCCCGAGGTGAGCAAGGTGCACGGCCGCGTGGCGCAACTGCCGGCCACGGCGACCGGTCCGCTGCGCGACACGCTGTTCGCGATGCAGAAGGACGAGATCTCCGAACCTTTCGAGACTCCCGGCGGCTGGGCCGTCGTGCGACTCGAGAGCATCGACGCGGCTGCGCAGCCCGACCTGGACGAGGTCACCGAGACGGTGGCCCGCCGGATCAAGAGCCAGCGGAAGGACGCGGCTCTGCGGGCGCTCCTCGACGAGTGGACGCAGGAATTCGGCGTCAAGGTGTACGAGAAGCGACTCGCGGCGATGCCGTCCTGGCAGGACGCCGTCCAGGAAGCCCTGAAGGCCCAGATGACCGTGCCCGGAGCCTGAGGTGAGGTTGATGATCCGATCCCGCAAGCTGCAACAGTCGATTCTCTGGCTGGTCCTGGCGTCCGCGACGTTCGCGGTCGCGCAGGAACCGGTGCTGCTCGAGCGCGTCGTGGCGATCGTCGACGAGGAGATGATCCTCCAGAGCGATCTCGACCTGGCGCTCGAGCTCTACCAACTCGATCGGCAACTGGCCGGGTCGGAACCCGAACCGGTGACGCCGGATCTGCGTAAGCGGATCCTCGACAGCCTCATCGAGAACAAGCTGGTGATCGCCGCCGCCAAGCAGAACGACATGGTGGTGGAGGAAGAGGAGATCGAGGCCCGCGTGCAGGCGCGCATCGACGAGTTGACGGCCCAGTACGGGTCGTCGGAGGAACTCGAACACGCCCTGGACCAGTCGAACCTGACGCTCGACGATTTTCGTTTCCGTTACGGCTCGCAGCTGCGGAACCAGCAGTACATGCGCCTGGTGGTCGGGCGGTTCATCCGTCCGACCATCGAGGTCATGGAGAACGAGGTCGAGGAGTACTACCTCGACAACCTGGCCGAGATGCCGGCGGAGCCCGACAGCGTCACGGTCGCCAGTATCCTGATCCGGGTGCAGCCCTCGGTGGAGACGCGGCGCGCGGTCCAGACCAAGGTGGAGCGGGCGCAGCAGGCGCTGTCCACGGGGCGGGCCTTCGCGGACGTGGCGCGCGAGCTCAGCGAGGGACCCAACGCCGGGCGGGGCGGACGCATCGGCGCCGTGAAGCCGGGCGACCTCTGCGACCGCGTCCTCGACCAGGCGGTGATGCAGCTCGAGGGCGGGCAGGTCAGCCAGCCCGTGGTCAGCTCGCGCGGCGTGCATCTGCTGACGGTCGACCGGGTCGAGGCGAACGGCAGCCGCGTCATCAGCCAGATCTTCTATCCGGTGGAAATCGGGGATGCCGACGTGGCCGTGGCGCGCGAACGGATCGAGGCGGCCCGAACCCGCGTACTCGACGGAGAGGCGTTCAGCCTGGTGGCCGCCGAGGTCAGCGAGGATCCGACGTCGGCGGCCGCCGGCGGCCTGCTGGGCACATTCCAGCTCGACGAACTGTCGCCGGCGTTCCAGACGGCCATGGAGAGCGCTGCCGCGGGCCAGCTCACCGAACCGTTCCTGACCGCGGCCGGATGGTACCTCTTCCAGGTGATCGACAGGGTCGAGGGTCACCGGTACACGTACGAGGAACTGAAGGACGAACTGCGCCGCTACGTCGAGAGCCAGAAGATCGAGGCCGGCCTGATCGAGTACATCGACGGCCTTCGCGACCGCTTCTTCGTCGACATCCACAACTGACCGTCGCGTCCGGCGACGGTCAGCGCATCCGTCGTTTGGGGCGCTCGGTCTGATTGGTCAGGTACCGCGGCAGCCCCGGGAACGACCCCGCGACCAGCGGGAAGTGGTCGATGAACGCGGCCATCAGCGGTGCCTGTCGACTGCGCCACAACACGCGGATCCAGGTCTTCAGCGCCGCGTCGGCGTCCCGCTGCTCCAGGTCCACCGAGAACTCCACTTCCTCTCCCAACACCAGACAGCACGCGAGGTAGCCCATGCTGGCCTCCGGCAGGTCGGCCATGAGGTCGCGGCAGACGTCGCGGGCGACGACCACCTCGCCCGTGGCCAGTCGGGCCTGCGCAAGCATGAGTGCGGCCCGACCGCGGGGCGGCTGGTCGGGCGCGCCGGTCAAGGTCGCCAGCGCGTCGTCCCAGAGGCCGCTCTGGAGGGCGTGGTCGGCGCACGCCAAGGTTAGTTCACGGCTGTTCCCGTGCAGCTCGCGGTGCTGCGCGACAAAGGCGTCACGCGCCTCAACGCCGCCGTTGAGCCAGGCGAAGCTGACCGCCGCGAGCAGCGCGTCCGGGTGACGCGGGGCGTGGGCGAGGGCCTGATGGACGTAGTCGCCGGCCGAAAGGAGGTCGCCGCGCTGGGCGGCCAGCCTACAGAGACCCAACAGCGGATCGACGGTGGCCCGCATGGGCGACGCTCCGGCGGGAAGATCACGGCAGCGCTGGAAGTCGCGGTGGGCCTGGTCGAGGTGGCCGAGGAATTCGTGGGCGCTGCCGCGCCGGAGATAGAACGCCGGCGCCGGCGGGACGCGGTCTTCCCACCGGTCGAGCCAGGCCACCTGCTCGCCCGGGTCCGAGAACAGCCCTTCGGCGACCAGCGCCAGCATCTCGCCGGCCCAACCCGCGTCGCCCGGATCCGCCGGAGGCGGACCATCGAGACGGGCGGCGACCTGCTGGGCGGTGTCGCGCCAGAGGCTCTCGTCGTTCCAGAGACGAGCCAGTTCCAGGAGCCGATACCAGCAGAACCAGTCGGCGGGATCGTCGGCGATCGCGGCGGCAAGCGACTGGATGTCGCGCTCCTTGCCGGCCGGGTCCGGGCCCAGGTGATCACACGACCCCTGCAGGTTCACCAGCCGCAACCCGCGACGCTCGAGCATCGCGGCCACCGAGGAGGCGACATCCTCGTCGGCGGCGCCCGTCAAGCGTATGGCGGGGTCGCGACGCCACAAACGGATCGCATCGCTCTCGCGGACACGGTCGTGCGGCAGGTGGTGGCGCAGGTGGATGGTCGCCGCGCCGGCCGTCTCATCGTCGAGCAACGCGCGGATCTGTTCGCAGAGCGCGGGGCCGGGGCGTTCGTCGGCGTCCAGGGTCAGGATCCAGTCGCCGGTGGCTTCCTCGACGGCGATGCTCTTGGCGCCATTGGCGGCCAACAGTGTCGGAATGGTGTCTTGTGAACCGATGTCTGCGGCGATCAACTCGTCCCAGAGACCGTCCACGGCGGCCAATAGGCCGGGTAACATGTCCGCTTTGTCGCGGACGATCAGGCAGAGACTAAGACGAAGCACGTCGGTTCCTTTCGGGCCCGTAGGTTGTGCCTAGGAAAATGTTGTCGGCGTCGGGCATTCGCCCGGCAAATCGGCCAATTGCTTGTGCGACAAGCATGTACTGGACGTTCCGGCAATCGATCGCGACAGGGCCTCAAATCCGATACGTGGCTCTGTTCGCGAATCGGAGCGATCCACGCGTTCGACAACATTCTTCCGGGCACAACCGGGGCGGTGAGGGGGCTGTGGTTTCGAGGCCATGGTGTCACTGCTGGCGTCGGGACACAACCCGGGAAACGCTGTTCTACCGGCATGATTCGTGCAAACATGTGGTTGTGCCTAGGAAATTGTGGTTGCCGTTCTACGGCACGCGTAATCGCGAATGGATTGGTTTGAAGCAAACGTCGGATCAAATTGGCGCAGCGAATCGCAAGCTCTGACTTGGCATCAGGTACCGACAACATTCTTCCAGGCACAACCCAGGCCATGGAGGCGACATTGAAGGCCGGCAAGGCTATGCCCAAGGGACCCCTGGACTCCCGCACGATCATCGGGTTCTACCACGTCGACCTGCGCTATCGCGACCAGGCGGCGCTGGAGGATGTCTCATTCTCGATCAGCAATGGCGAGTTCGTGTGCATCACCGGACCGAGCGGGGCCGGCAAGAGCAGTGTTCTGCGGCTGATCACCATGGATCTGTTTCCCACCAACGGCCAAGTCGTGGTGCGCGGCATGATCTCCTCCAAGATGAAACGGCGGCGAATCCCGAATCTGCGACGCGAGATCGGTTTCGTGTTCCAGGATTTTCGCCTGCTCGAGGACCGCAGCGTCTTCGAGAACGTCGCCTTCGCCCAGCGCGTGGTCGGGATTCCGGGCCGCGAGGAGAAATTGAATGTCACGCGGGTGCTGACCCAGGTGGGCCTGTGGGACAAGCGCGACCGTCTGCCGCAGCAGCTTTCCGGCGGAGAACAGCAGCGTGTGGCGGTCGCCCGGGCCATGGTCAACAGTCCCAAGATCCTCCTGGCCGACGAGCCCACCGGCAATCTCGATCCGGTCACGGCCCAGGAGATCATCGATCTCCTCTTCCGCTTCAACGACGCCGGCACATGCGTGATCTTCTCGACCCACGACCACGAGATCGTCAAGACGTTCGGAAGACGGGTCATGTTGATCGAGGACGGCAGGCTCGTTTCCGACCAGGAACGGCGCGTGCCCGACCGCGCGTCCGCTCCGCGCCTCGGCGACCGCGTGTACCGACCGGAGGACGGCGATGCTTAGACGCGCCCAGATCGCCCACATCGCGCGGGAATCGGTGGCCGGTTTCAGCCGCCGCAAGCTCACCACCGGCGTGACCATCCTGATCATGAGTTCGGCGCTGCTGGTGCTGGCCGTATTCGTCCTGGTGGCCCTGAATCTGGGGCTGATGCTCGAACGGGCCCGCGAGAATGTCGATGTCCGCGTGTTCCTTGTCGAGGGGCTGGACGCGGAACGGCAGGCGGCGCTGCAGCCTCCGTTCCTGGCGATTCCCGGTGTCCGTGAGGCGCGCTTCATCGGCAAGGACAAGGCCCTGGAGGAATTGCGGCGCGAACTGGGTGAGGACGCCGACGTGATCGAGGTTCTCGACGACAATCCATTGCCGGCCTCCTACCACCTGGAACTGGCGTCCGGGTACCGGTCGGCGGTCGCGGTGGAGGCGATCGCCGCGGACCTGCGGCGCTGGCCGGAGGTGGAGGACGTGGTCTTCAGCCGGGCGTGGGTCCAGGCGCTCGAGAACTGGGTGCGGATCTTCCGCTGGGGCAGCCTGGTGGTGTCGTTGATCGTTCTGTTGGCGGCGATCTTCGTGATCAGCAACACGGTGCGGTTGACCATGGCCAGTTCCCGGCGGCTGATCGAGATCCAGATGCTCGTAGGCGCCACCGACAACTTCATTCGCACGCCGTTCCTGATCGAGGGCATGCTGCACGGGCTGCTGGCCGGACTCCTGGCGATGGGAGTACTGGCGGGTGGATACCACGTGCTGGTGGTGCGACTGGTCGGCCTGGAGTTCTTCACGACGCCGCAGATCGTGGGCTTCGTGGTCTTCTGCGTGGTGCTGGGCCTACTGGGGAGCCTGGCGGCGATCGGACAGTATCTGCGCCTGCGGAGGATTTCGTGACACGCCGCGCGGTGGTCGGGCCGGTTTTCGCCTGGCTGGTGCTGGCCACCGGCTGGCTCCTGGTGTCCGCCGCGTCGGCGCAGGACGAGGCGATCCCGCTTTCGGGCGAGGTCGCCGGCAGCACCAAGCAACTGAAGGCGCTGCGGATCCAGTTAACATCTTAACAGATAGATATTCAATTATTCTTTCTTT
>CAZJMO010000093.1:6650-10420 GCA_964547085.1 uncultured Fibrobacteraceae bacterium
TGAAGGCGCTGCGGAGCGAGATCAAGGCCGTCCGCGACAACATGGCCGACCTCGACACGCGTCGCCAGGACGCCGACCGTTCGCTCGGGCAGGTCACGCGCGAGATGGGGCTGGTCAAGGAACTGCTCGCCGGCCTGGACCAGCGCGAGGTCATCCTGGCGCTGCAGCGCGACAGTCTGGAGGTCAGGCTGGCCGCCCAGAGCGAAACCTACGATCTGCGCAAACGCGCCCTCGCCGAGCGCCTGCGGTCGCTCTACATGCAGGGGCCGCAGCGGGACATCGAGCAGATCCTCACCTCAGAGAGCTTTTCGACCCTGGTCGCGCGTCTCAAGTTCAGCGCCATACTCGCGCGCATCGACGGCACGTTGGTCGACCGAACCCGGCGCCAGGGGCAGCGGATCGAGGCCGAACAGGGGCAGTTGCAGGCGGCGCTCGCAGGAATCTGGGAGGCGCGGGAAGAGGCGCGCGGCGAGCGGGAACGCCTCGAAATCCTGGAAGCTGAACGGCTCGGGCTCCGGCGCGAGCTGGCCGACCAGCGCGATCGCACGGCCGGCGAACTGGCCCGTCTCGAGCGCCAGGAGAAGCAGCTGACCGACCTTCTGGCCCGGCTGGAGGAGAAGCGTCGGGAGACCGCCGAGACGGGCGCTACGCCGTCGCAGCGCGGCCTCGGGTTCACCGAGCGGCGCGGGGATCTGCCGTGGCCGGCCAGCGGGAGCGTGGTCCGGGAGTTCGGCCGGAACGTGCACCCGCGGTTCGGCACCGTCACCATGCACAACGGGTTGAGCATCGCGACGGTCGCGGGCGCTCCCGTATACGCCGTTTCACCCGCGCGCGTCGAGTTTTCCGACCATTTGCCGGGCTTCGGGCGATGCGTTATCCTTGACCACGGCGCGGGACACTATACCCTCTATGCCAACCTGGCCCGGATCTTCGTCAGTCGCGGCAGCACCGTCGACGGCGGCCAGATCCTGGCCGAGATGGGCGACGACCAGCCGCAGCTCTACTTCGAGATCCGCGAGGGGCGAGAAGCGCAGGATCCGCGCACGTGGTTGCGCCCTCCCCGCTGATCGTCTCGCTGATCACTCCGCTGATCCTTCAACCATGCCGCCATCGCGGGAGATGCTCTTGCAGACCGACCGCTTCCTCGGCCGCCGCGACATCGCCGACCGCCTCGCCCGCGCCCTGGGCAGCGGTCACGGCGGCCAGCCGTTCCTCTTTGTCGGTCCGGACGGCAGCGGCAAGGAAGCCACGGCGCTCGAGCTCGCGCGGCGGATCAACTGCACGGCGCCCGACAGCTGCCGCGACGACGCGCCCTGCGAGAGTTGCCTCAAGGCCCGCACCTTCCAGCATCCGGACATCCACTGGGTCGGCCCCGCGCCGGCCGGGTTGGAGGATCCCGGCAAGTCGGATCAGGTGCGCGCGGTCCTCGAGGCCAAGATCGCCAACCCCTTCGACCGGCCCGACTTCGCCGCGAGCAGCCAGATCCTGATCGGCAATCCCGATCATCCCGGGACGCTGACGATCCGCAGTCTGATGCGTTTCCTGCGCCGGCAGTCGTTCCAGGGTCGCTGGAAGGTGGCGGTCGTCAGCGACGCCCACCGCATGAACAACGCGGCGGCGAACGCCTTCCTCAAGACGCTCGAGGAGCCGCCGCCCGCGTCGCTGATCATCCTGACCACGACGAGCACCGCCAGCCTGTTGCCCACCATCCTGTCGCGTTGCCAGAAGGTGCTCTTCGAGCCCTACCCGGAGGGCCGGCTGGTGGAGATCCTGGAGACGCTGGCGCCGCAGATCGACGCGAACCTGCGGGCGGAAGCCGTGCGCCTGGCCGACGGCAACGCGCGCAAGGCTATGGCGTTGCTCGGGCCGGAGACCCAGGCGCTGCGGCGCTGGGCGGAGGCGGTCTTCACGGCGCTGAGCCGCGGCCGGTCCGAGGTCGGGCAGCTGGCGGCCGAGCAGTTGCACGCCGGGGCACTGCCGGTCCTCGACGACACCCTCGACCTGGATGCAAGTCGCCTGCAGGTCAGCGACATGCCGGCCCGGCGGCAGCGCGCCCTGCTCTTCTGCGAGACGCTGGAACTGCTTTTCTCGGAAACCGTCGCCTGCCGCGAGCGGGGCGATCAGTGGCGACCGCGGGCGGCTGCGGCGGCTTCCCTGGTGCGTGAGGCCGCGGCCGGTCGCGACACCGGTGCGCTGCTGGCCGACATCGCCCGCGTCGAACGCGCCAAGCACGAGATCGACGGAAATCTCAACATCGGCCTGACGATGGCCGTGATGATGCAGGATCTGGGAACCCATGACCGACCGGAATAGGCCCGACCGCGATCGATCGACGCGCCGCGGCCCCGGTCGCCGGCCCGCCGAGGAACATTCGACGCCGGACGCGCCCGGAGCGGACGAGGCGCTGGTCATCGTTCGTTTCAAGGGCCATCGCAAGAGCTACTACAACAACCGCCGGGACCTGGACCTGGCTGTCGGGCAGTACTGTCTGGTGGACGCGGACCGCGGGCGCGACCTCGGCCAGATCACCTACGTCGGCCCGGGCAGGGCCGAGTGGTGGCAGGACGCCGTGTACCAGGGAGTCCTGGCGCTCGCGCGGCCCGAGGATCTGGCCCGCGTGCCGGAGTTGCGCCGCGAGGAGCACGAGGCGTGGGACATCAGCCTGGAGAAGATCCAGGACCACGGGCTGGACATGCATCTGGTGGGTATCGAACGGCGCTGGGACCGGAACAAGCTCACATTCTACTTCCTGGCGGACGAGCGGGTGGATTTCCGGGCGCTGGTGCGCGATCTGGCCGGGGTCTTCCGCACGCGCATCGAATTGCGCCAGATCGGAGTCCGGGACGAGGCGCGTCTCAAGGGCGGCATCGGCATCTGCGGACGCGAGTTCTGTTGCGCCACCTTCCTGCCCAACTTCGTGTCCGTGGCGCTGCGTATGGCCAAGGACCAGCAGCTGCCGCTGAACCCCGCCAAGCTCTCCGGACCCTGCGGCCGACTGCGGTGCTGCCTGGCCTACGAGCACGCCTCGTATCGCCGGATGCTGAGCGAGCTGCCCAAGCTCAACAGCGAGGTCGTCTGGGAAGAGCGTCCGGGCAAGGTCCGCAAGATCGACCCGATGAGGGGCGTGGTAACGGTGCAGCTCCTGGATAACGGTCACGAAGTCGTCGAGGCGTCGCCGGACGAACTGATCTTCGAAACGCCGGCTGCGGTGGCCGACACGCGGACGCAGGACGGCGAAAGCGCGCGGCGGCGTCCCCGGCGGCGCAGCGGCCGACGCCGCAGCGGCGCCGAGACGAAAGACGGCGAACGGTGATCGACAGCCACGTCCACCTGAACCGCGAGGAATTCGCCGGCGAACGCGATGCCGTCGTGATGCGCGCGATCGACGCCGGCGTCACCGGTTTCCTGAATGTGGGCTACGACCTGGAGAGCAGCCGCGCCTCGGTGGCGCTGGCGGCCGACGACCCGCGTATCCTGGCCACCGTGGGCGTGCATCCCCACGATGCCGCGTTGCTGGCCGCCAAAGTCTCGGCGTTCGTTAAAGCCAATCCCGAGGTCGCGGTTTTCGTTGCCGGCGACCGCAACGCCGGCTACGACACCGTGTATCAGGCCATGGTATTGCTGCAGCAGGCCGGCGTCGAGAGGGTCGGCCTGATGAGCAACGCTGCCGATTGAGGCTCATGGCGCGCACGAACTCCAAGCAATGGCAGGCCTTGCTGTTCACCGTCGGGCTGCATGCGGGCTTTGTGGCGCTGGTGTATTTCGCATCG
>CAZJMO010000094.1:0-4060 GCA_964547085.1 uncultured Fibrobacteraceae bacterium
CAAGGGCTTCGCCCACATCGGTGTCCTGAAGGTGCTCGAGGAAGCGGGCGTACCGATCGACGTGGTGTCCGGCACGAGCATGGGCAGCATCGTCGGGGCGCTGTACGCCATCGGCTACACGGTCGACGAGATCGAGGGGATCGCGCTGGGCGAAGACTGGGAGGATCTGTTCGACGACCGGATCCCGCGCCGCGACCGCGCGCTGGAGCAGAAGCCGATGGAGGACCGGTACATTGTCTCGCTGCCCATCGTCGGCGGCGGAGTCGGCCTGCCGCGGGGGATGGTCGCCGGCCAGAAGATCTCGGCGCTCCTGGACCACCTCACCCTGTCGGTGCACGGGTGCGGGGATTTCTCCGAGTTCCCCATTCCGTTCGTCTGCGTCGCCTCCGACATCGTCACCGGCGAGCCGACGGTCCTCGACCACGGGAACCTCGCCGAGGCGATCCGCGCGAGCATGTCCATTCCGTCGGCCTTCACGCCGGTCGAGATCGGCGACCGTCTGCTCGTGGACGGGATGCTGGGGCGGAACTTCCCGGTCCAGGATGTCATCGCCATGGGGGCCGACATCGTCGTCGGCGTCGATGTCGGCAAGCCGCTCGCCGGGCGCGACGATTTGACGAATTTCGTACAGATCCTCGGACAGGCCGTCGGGTTCATCGGGGCCGAGACCAACGAGCAGCAGCGCGCGCTCTGCGACGTGCTGATCACGCCCGAACTCCAGGGCGTCACCTCGCTGGACTTCGAACACCTGGAGGAGATCATCGCCGCGGGCGAGGCGGCGGCCCGGGCGGTTCTGCCGCAGTTGCGCGATCTGGCGGCGCGGTTCGAAACGGCCGCACGCCCCGGCGTCGCGGTCCGGCCGGCCGCTCCCGACTCCGCCCTCGTGCGCGGAATCTCGGTCGACGGCCTGCGCGAGATCGAGGCGCAGGTCGTGGTGGCGGTCAGCGGCCTGCAGGTGCCGTCCCGGTTGGCGATCGCGGACATCGAACGCGGAGTCGCGCGCATCTACAACACCGGGATGTTCGAGCGGGTCACCTATCGTCTCGCCTCGCTGGACGAGGGCATCCAGTTGCACGTCGCCGCGGTCGAGAAGGCCAACGACTTCTTCCGTTTCGGCCTGCGTTACGATACCCGCGACCGGCTGATGGCGATCTTCAACGTGCTCTTCCGCAACAAGGTGGGCAACAGTTCGCTGCTGAGCGTCGACGCGATCCTGGGCGAGCGGAACCAGCTGCTCGCACGGCATTTCGTGCGCGTGCTGCCGAAACGGGGCCTGTCGCTCGCGACGAGAATCGGGTTCCAGGACGAGCATATCGACATCTACGACGGCAACGACAAGATCGCCAGGTACGACATGAAGGCGATCTACGGCGAGGTTCTGGCGAAGAGGATCTTCGGCGACTGCTTCGGTCTGGGCGTCGGCCTGCGCGGCGAGTGGGCCGATCTGGACCCCAACATCAGGGATGTCTCGTTGCCGTCGTACCGCGAGAACCTGACCACTCTGGTGGGGACGCTGGATTTCGACAATCTGGACCGCACGTACTTCCCGCGTCGCGGCGTCGCGGTGTTCTCGAGGTTCGACTATTCCGAAGGCTCGTTGGGCAGCGAGGGGACGTTCTCGCGCTACTTCGCCGACGTGAAGGCGTTCCTGCCGGTCGGCCTCCACGTGACGCTGGTCGGCGAGATCGCCGGCGGCACGACGACCGGTGACGCCATGCCGGCCCACGACCGGTTCTCCCTCGGCGGCATCGAGACACCCGCCCTGCTGCTCGAGCGGGCGTCTTCCCGGATCACGTTCCTGGGACTGCGGTATCAGCAACTCTACGGCGAACACTTCCAGTTCGCACAGGCCGGAGTCCAGGCGCAGTTCGGCTCGAACGTGGTGTTCTTGCTGCGGGCCAACGCGGGCAACACGTTCGACGCCTGGAAGCTCGAGCTGTCGGCGGACCGCTTCGAGACCGGCGCGGGCGCCACGATGGGGCTGCTGACGCCGTTCGGGCCGGTCGCGTTGACCGGGAGTTACGGCAGCGCCGACGATCTCCTTTTCCATCTCGACATCGGCATGCGGTTCTAATCTGCCGCCCGTCGGTCACGCTGCAGAGCGCGGCCACCACGACGGCCGGAGCGGCGTACATGGGCGCGAAAATGGAACTGAATCAACGATCCCGAAATCGTGGACAAAGGATCACAAATATGAGAATATGCATCGTCGTTATCGGTGACGCCCCACGTTTCGCCGATCCGACGCAGTCGCGCGATTTCCACCCTTCTCGCCAATCCTGGGAGGAATCCATTGAAGAAGCTACTGCTCATCTCCGTCCTGGTCCTGGCCGCCATCCTTGCCGGTTGCGGTGACGACGACGTCGTCGCCCCGACGGCGGACCTCGCCGACGGATCCGTCTTCCAGCGCCCCGAGTTCATCGACACGCGCCCGGACGACATCCAGCTCCAGAACACCCTCGCCGCCAAGGACGTCGTCCAGGTCAAGCCGGTCCTCGGCGCCAAGGCCGGCAAGTACGCCCTGGTGATCGGCATCTCCGACTACGAGGGCACCGCCAACGACCTGAACTACTGCGATGACGACGCCATGGACTGGAAAGCCCGTCTGCAGACCGAGGGCTATCAGGTCTCGACACTGATCGACGGCCAGGCCACCGCGGCGGCTGTCCAGGCCGCCGTGTCCGACCTCGTCGCCCTGAGCACCGCGGGCAACGAGATCGCTCTGACCTACTCGGGCCACGGTTCGCGCGGCAAGATCGTCACCGCCGACCTGACCTACATCACGGCCGAATGGTTCGGCGGCATGTTCGCCGGTGTCGGCTCGACCAAGATCGCCGTCGTCTTCGACGCCTGCCAGATCGGCGCCATGGCCACCGAGCTGAACGCCGACGGCCGCGTCATCGCGGTCGCGTCCAACAAGAACCGCTACTCGTACGACGGTGACGCCACCATGCAGAACGGCGTTTTCACGTACTACCAGATGGAAGGCTTCGATGCGCAGGGCTTCGTCTACTACGAGGATGACTGCGCCTACGCCGTGCAGAAGATGTACGACTGGGCCGCGCAGTACAGAGGCGTGAAGGTCGCGCCGTCGTACGTCGACTCCTACGTCGGAGACCTGGACCTCTAGCGTCCGTGCCGCAAACGGGAGAGACGCGCGACCTCTCCGAGCGCAAAGAAGAGGACCGATCGGGAAACCGATCGGTCCTTTTCCATCATGCGCTGGTCCCGGGTCAGGTCCGCTTGGCGAGTTCCTTGTACAGGGTGGGTTGATCCAGGACCGGCAGGTAGGACTGATAATCGAGCCCCGAATGGACGATATACCGGGTCAGGAGAACCTGGATCGCCGTCAGCAACGCCTTGGGCTCCCACGGCTTCTCGACGTAATGGTCGATGCCGACCCGGTTGATCGCCACGATGGTGTCCTGATGGGTCGCCAGACCCGTCAACAGGATCTTCTTCGTGCTCGCGAATCGTCCGTCTTCATTCACCTCGATCAGAAAGTCGATCCCGTTCTTACCCGGCATCACATGGTCGCAGATGATCAGCGGCAGGGGCGCCCCTTCCGCATCGATCTCGTCCAGGACCTGATGGGCTTCCTGCGCGGATTCGCAGACGATGATCGAGAAATGATGCTCGAGCGGCGCCAGATCCCGTTGCAGGGCCGCGAGGATTTCGCGCTGGTCGTCTACGCAGACAATACTAGGCTTGTTCATCGTCGGAACCTTCAGGCAAATGGACCGAAAACACGGTGTGGCTCGGCGAACTCTTCACGGAAATGCTGCCCCGGTAGCTGGTGATCAGCCGCTCGACAATCGTCAAGCCCAGACCCAGGCCGAACGACAGTCCATTGGTCTTGGTCGTCACGTTCGGACGGAAGATCCTGGGCAACAGTTCAGGCTCGATCCCGGGGCCGTTGTCCTGCACGCTGATATGAACGCCGCCCGTTTCCCTGGCGCCGGCGATCACCAGTTCAGGATGTGGCGTGTCGGCGTTCTGCATGCTCTCGCCCAGGCTCTTGATCACGGTCTGCTGCTGGCCGATCAGGTCGTCGGTGAAC
>CAZJMO010000094.1:4070-10381 GCA_964547085.1 uncultured Fibrobacteraceae bacterium
GGCAGCGTTCTTGATGAGGTTGGTCCAGATCTGGATCAGCTCTCCCTCGTTCGCGAATATGGGCGGCAAGGGGGACAGCTCGATGTGGACATCGATCGTTCGCAGGGTGCTGCCCATCAGGCTCAGGGTCTTGCGGATGCTCTCGGTGACGTCCAACCAGGCCTTCGTGGTCGAGACGGGCGCGCCGAGCGTCTTCACGGACCTGACAACGTGTTTGGAATGTTGCCCGGCGAGTAACATGTCGTGCAACGTGGTGCCCATCTCCCAGGCGCGATAGACCCGTTGCGCATTCTCCGCAAGCGGACCGGGCAGTGCATTCAGCGTGTCGTCCGAGAGATCGGCCTCCGCGATCTTTCCGGAAATCTCGTCGTCGAGGCCGAAGCTCTTCATCAGCTGCTTCTTGCGTTTCCGCACGTCGATCGTCGAGAGTCGGCGTCCTTGCTTCAGCCCGGCCTGGTAATATGAATGCAGCTCCGGATAATGTTTTTGCGTGAGCGACGAAACGGTGTCGCTGAGCCACTCCGTGTCCCGCATCAAGACAGCTACGGTATTATTGAGTTCGTGGGCGATTCCCGCCGCCATCTGTCCCAGCGACGCCAGCTTCTCGTTCAGAATGAGCTTGTTGAGCGCTTGTTCCTTCTCGATCGAAACCTTGCGGGCTTTCCGGGTGCGGTGGACGAGTTCGAGCACGACGATGGGCATGAACTGTTCACACATCCCGGTGACGCCGTCGATCGGGATGGACGGCTGGTCGGCGTCCATGTACGCGACCTCGGTATTCTCGAGGGCGATCACCGTCGAGGAACTGCGGAACGTCCCGGAAAAGAAGCTGTGGACCCCGACGAATCGACCTTGCGTCGCGCGAAACAGCTCGATCTGGTCCCCGTCGGGACTGGTGACGAGTCCTCTCAGCGAACCGCTCAGCACGAGATACAGGCGGTTGTTGAACTGGTCGTGCCGCATCAGAAGGTCGCCCTTCCTGAGAGCAAGATGCTTCCCAGGGTCGCTGAAATAGGTCGCGACCAGCGCCTGCATGTGACTGTCCAGTTCGAGTTCCCTCATAAGATATGAACCGTGACGCATCCATAGAGCAACAGGAGCGCCAGCAGAAGACCGCTGATGCCGATGATCAGGCCGGGCTTCACCATCTGTCGGCTCTCCACCAGACCGCTGGCGTGTGCGATCGCATTGGGCGGTGTGCTGATGGGCAGGGTCATGGCCAGGGAGCAGGCGAAGGCCACGGCAACGATTATGATACGACTGCCGCCGATCGACTGCAAGGCGCTCACGTTGGTCCCCAGGGCCGCCATGACCGGCAGGAGAAGGTTGGCCGTCGCCGTGTTCGATATGAAGCTGGACATGAAGATAGCGACCAGACAGGCCATGATGACGATGATCCAGGCGGGGAACATATCGAACGGGATACTCTTGATCAGATGAACGCTGAGCCCGCTCTGATCGAGGGCCAGGCCGAGTGCGATGCCGCCCGCGACGAGCCACAGGACATCCCAGCTCAGGGTCTTGAGGTCCTGCGAGGTCACGACGCCGGTCACCGAAAAAACGACGACCGGCACCATGGCCACGACATAGGAGTTCATGCCGTGCCACTTCCCGGTCAACCACAGCAGGATCGTCAGGGCGAACGTGACGTAGACCGTGACGGCCTTCCAGTTCGTCAGGAATTTCCCGTGGATCGCGAGCGTGATCCTGTCTGTCCGGACAGGGTAGATCTTCAACAGGAGTTGCCAGACCAGGAGCAACATGAGGACCACGAACGGGACGGCGAAGAGCATCCAGGTCCCGAAGTCGATGGCGTCGGAACCGGACAGGTATTTCATGGCGATCGCGTTCGGCGGCGTGCCGATCGGCGTGCCGATCCCACCGATGTTGGCGGCGAACGGAATGCCGAGCACGATGGCGATCTTTCCCGGATCGTCCTTGTCGAACGCCGACAGGACGGGGGTGAGCAGCGCCATCATCATGGCGGCCGTTGCGGTGTTGCTCATGAACATGGAGAACACGGCCGTGATGATCATCAACCCGAGCAGGACGAACCGCGGACTGGAGCCGAACGGCTTCAGGATCACGCGCGCCAGGTTGAGGTCCAGCCTATATTTCTTGGCTACCAGGGCCAGGAAGAACCCGCCCAGGAAGAGCATGATGATCGGAGAGGAGAATGAGCCCAGGATCGCCTTGTAACTGAGCGCGGTACCGAAATGATCGGTCCTTGCGAAGTCGGATGTGAACAGGAAAAACGACTTGTTGGATACGGTGAAGAGCTCCAGCCCGATGATCAGGACGGACGTCGACCAGACGGGTATCGGTTCCAGGATCCAGAGGAGCGTGGCCATGATAAAAATGGACACGATCCGGTGCTCAATCAGAGTCAGACCCTCGATCGGTATCAATTCGGTTGGAATCAGGTACACCAAGAGAGGAACGGCGAGGGACACGAGGATCTTGATTTTTGACGACATTGCTTAACTGAAATTCGTGCAGGGGGTTACATGATTTCAAGGTCAGTGTTGTCGGAAATCAACGATGCACGAATATTCCCTCTCTCTCGCCGGCGCGACGAGAGGCGGAAGATAGGTATGCCTTATCAAGGCTGTCAAGGGAAACGGCGCATTGTCGCAGGATGTCCCGGGATCGTGGCCGATGTTGACCGAACTAGGCGAAGCGGGTGTGTTTCACGCGCCATTTCTTGAGTGCGATACCGACCCAGAATCCGTAGATCCCGAGGGTGATGATCGTCAGCAGGAGCCACTTGATCCACATCCCGAAGAGCTGCGTGGCTGTCCCGTCGAACACGAGGCGTCTGCCGTTGATCACCGTGTGGCCGGCTTCCCAACGGTAGAGCATGGTGTACGACCACGGGTAGCAGATGCCGAGGGTCAACACCGTGACCAGCGTGCCGAGGATCGTCCAGCCGACGAGCTGCAGAAGGCCGCCGTCGAAATGGGATTCGGATACGGCGCCTTGGTCGATGCTCACATGGACATTGACATCCGAGGGCATGTTTTCTCCCTGTTCGTGATCGCGACGAGATCCGGCGTCAGGCGGATCGCACGGGTTCAGCCGTCTGCGAGGTCGGCCAGCAATTCCGCTGCTCGTGCCTCATCCTCGGCGTTCACCATGATCTCGACCGGGCCCGACACCGGGTTGACCGGGACCAGGCGGCCGAGGCCGAACAGATCCTGGATGTGCTCGCCCTTGGCCAGGTACGGGATGCCGGCGTCTTCGAGGATGCCCTCGGCCAGGCTGATGGTCGCCAGATCGCTGGTCGCCAGGATCGTGCGCAGGTCGAGGTCGTGGTTCCGGTCGCCCATTGCTTGCCTCCCGGGTCGAGAATCGGAGCGTATGGTCGGCGATCGTGCGCGGTCAAGGTAACTATATCGCATCGAGAGGATAGGGTATCAAACTTCTTGACGGCGATGCGGACCTACCGATACGCGTCCTGCCGCACCCAGACCGTGATCACCGAGGCCAGATATGTGGGCTTCTCCAGCATCATGTAGTGCCCCGTCTGCGCGACCCTCTTGAACGACAGCACACGCGCGGTTCCGAACCCGTAGTCCTCGAGGTACTGCTGCTCGTACCCCGCCTCCGGCAGATACGCCTCGCTGCCGACGATCAGCATGGGCACCGACTGCCGCGGCAGATCCGCGGTGAGGTCCCAGTCGAAGCTGCTCAGGAGCATCGACGTGAACGTGGCGCTGTCGGTCCGCAACGCCAGGTCGACGGCGAGTTCGTTGACCTTCGGATCGCGGCTGATCGCGACGAAATTCGACGCCACGAACTTGTCGTAGTTGTCGAGCAGCGCTTCGGCGACGGCGGTCTTCTGCTCGAGATCGGCGATCTGGCGGGGGCCGGCGTCGATCACGACCAGGCGTTGCACCTTCGACGGATGGTCGAACGCGTATTGCATCGCGATCATGCCGCCCATGCCGTGGCCGACCAGCGTGGGGTAGATCAGTTCGTTCTCCTCGATCCATCGGTGCAACGCGGCGGTCTCGGTCTTGATCGTGGGGTCCTTGAGCGGCGGGGTGTCGCCGTGGCCGTGCAACTCGTACAGATGCAGTTCGAAGCTCCGGGCCAGGTACGGCACCAGCTTGTCCCAGACCGCGTTGCTGCCGCCGAGTCCGTGGATCAGCACGAGTTCGTTCTCGCCGATGCCTTCGAGCCATTCGGGATCGCCGGCGGGTTCGATGGACTCGCGCGGGACGGTGTCGCAGTCGGCATCGGTGTGGTCGGGCTCCTGCGCGAAGGCGGGTGCGGCGAGGAAAAGCAGCACGGTCAACAGCGCGAGCGCGAGTGCGATGGGCCTGGTCACGTCGAGTCTCCGGTCTGTGGAATGGTGAAGGTGTCGCCGTCCCGGGCGGCGGTGCATGGGACGCCGGTCTCGCGGGTGACGGTGCGATCGGGTGTCAGGGCCGCAACCAGCGGGTACAGATGTGTGAGAACCACGCGCGTCGGGTGCGTGTTCCGGACAAGTTCGACGACGCGGCCGGGGCAGAGGTGGCCGTCGACGGCGAGGTCGTCCGGGGTGCTGCATTCGGCGAGGAGGAGATCGCAGCCGCGGGCCGCCTCGGTCAGCGCGGGGCAGGGACCGGTATCGCCGGTGTAGACGAGGCGGTGGCCGTCGCGGTCGGTGAACGTCCAGCCCAGGCAGGGGGCGCCGAAATGCGACTCGTGATGTGCGGCCGCGAACGCTGTGGCGCGGACGTCCGTGGACAGCGCGATGGTCTCGCCGCCGGCGAGTTCGCGGACGGTGACCCGGCGCCGGCGCGGCTCCATCCAGGCGCCGTAGATGTCGCGCAGACGGTCGAGGAAGGCGGCGGTCCCCGGCGGGCCGATCAGGTTCAGGGGCGCGACCTCGCGGGCCAGCACCGAGTGCAGGGCGAAGAGCAACGGGGCGAGGTCGGCCGTATGATCCAGGTGGAGATGAGACAGCACGACCGTGGTGATGCCGTCCACATCCGAGGGCGCGCCCGGCTGGCGGACCAGGCGCACCAGCGCGCCCGGGCCGGGATCCAGCAGGATACCGTGGCCGTCGAGGTCCAACCAGTATGCGGCCGGGCCGTGAGTCGGAGTGGGGACGGCGCCGCCGGCGCCCAATACATGCACGCAGATCATGTCGCCAAAGGAACAGTTTCGATCTGGAACGTCAAGCCTTGCTCGGGGTTCAAGCGGCTGGACTGGACAGTCCGGCGCCGTCTGCCTAGAATCATAGGGACGGCGCCGCGGATCCGCGGCGCTTTTGTCCGTGACCCCGAGGAGGGATCATGCCCCGACCGACTTCCGTGATCGGCCTTCTGGCGCTCGCGACCCTTTGCTGGGTCTGCGTCGCGCCGGGCCAGACCCCCGAGCCGCGCCAAACCGCGCAGGAATGGTCCGTGTCTCTCGACGTGGAAGGCGAGAAGACCCCGGCCGAGAAGATCACCGACCTCAACCAGAAGATCATGAAGAAGCTGGGCGCCGGCGAGCAGGGCCCGTTGCTCGGTGACCTCTACAACGACCTCGGTGTCGTCCACGCGCAGCTCGAGGAATGGGCGCCGGCCCGCGACGCGTTCATCCACGCGGTGCAGGTCAAGCCCTACGATCCGGATTTCCATCGCAACCTGGGCATGGTCTTCCTGCACCTCGAGCAGTACGACCTGGCGATCTCCGAACTCGAAGCCTACCGCGACACCGGCGGACCCCGGGCGCTCGATGCGTACCGTCGACTCGGCCTGGCGCACGCGCGCCTCGGCGATGTGGCCGGTGCGCGCGCGGCGTACGGCGCAGGGCTGGAGGCGTTCGGGCGTGAGCCGAACGCGGAGACCTGCCGCCTGGTGATGGTGCTCGCGGGGCTGGAGCAGGAACAGGGCGACAGCGAGGCTGCGCGCAAGGTGCTCGAGTCGTGGCAGCCGGTGGCGCTGGCGTGGCGCGAGACGGCGGCGGCCGAGGACAACATGGACGGCGTGGTGGAAGCCGAGACGATCGAGACCAACCTGCTGTCGATCTATCTCGAGGACGGGCAGATCCTGGAGGAGTCCGGGCTCATGGCCGAGGCGGTCGATCTCTACGAACGCGCCTACGAACTGGCTCCCGACCGCGACGAACTGCTGCCGCGGATCGTCGGGGCGTACCTCGCGTCCGGCGATGTCTTCACCGCCCGGGTCACCGCCCGGATGGCGCGGCAGGATCATCCGGACAAGGCCGGCGCCTGGCTCGCCACCGCGCGGGTCCACGAGGCCGATCAGGATCTGGAGAAGGCGGTCGTGGCCTACAAACGCGCCTACGACATCGCGCCGGAGACGCCCGGCCTG
>CAZJMO010000095.1:0-10327 GCA_964547085.1 uncultured Fibrobacteraceae bacterium
CTATGCGGCTATTGGAGACGTTTACTTGTCGCGAAACAATGTCGAAAAAGCCATTGAGAACTACCTGCTTGCGGAGGAAAAAAGTGTAAGAAACGGTGTTGAAAAAGCGTTGACGCAAGTGACACTGGGCGATATTTACTTTGAACGTAAAGATTTTTTGAAAGCGGAACCGCGGTATTCCCAGGCGTTGGGTGCTTTACCCCGGAGTAGCGGAAATTATGCGCGGGTGGAGTTTCGGACGGATGTGCTGGGTGAATTAGTTCCGCATATGGAGGTGCTTGCAAGGCAGGACAGTTTGCGGCAACTGGCAGTCCAGCCGGATGAGTCCGATAAGATTATTGAAGGAGAGTTGTTTCGTATCGGAAGTATTGCGAAAGACAGGTTGGGGGATTTTGAGTTTGCCGTTGAGGTTTACAACCGCCACTTAACGGATTTTCCGGAAAGCATCCGGCGAAAAGAGGTTTATCACCAGCTTTACCAGCTTTACCTGAGAATGGCAAACCGGGCAATGGCTAAAAGCTTAAAGGACAAAATAATTTCTGAATTTCCCCAAAGTGAATATGCTGCGGCCATGAGTGACCCGGATTACGAACATGTCGTGCGTAACTATGCCCGGGTTCAGGATTCGCTTTACCAACAGACGTATCTGGCATACCGGCAAGGCCAGGTGGAAACGGTTCAGGGAAATTTCAAGCGGGCACAAAAGCTGTTCTTCAACGGACACCTGATGCCGAAATTTATGTTGCTGAACGCTTTATCGTTGGCACAATCGGGTAATCCGGAACAGTTGAATACTGCTTTAAGCGAGCTCATTCAAAAACATCCAGGTACCGAAGAAACGAAAATGGCTCAACAAATCCTGGCGGGTCTTTCGGAAGGGAAAACGCTAGTTGCAAATGTACAACCCTTTTCGGGAATCGATTGGGAAAGCCACATTGTGGCAGGTAATGCCGCAGATTCCGTTTGTTTTGAAAAGGAGAAAAACCTCCCCCACAGTTTATTGCTTCTGTTCTCACCAAACTCGCTCCGTAAAAATGAGTTGCTCTTTGCTGTTTCCGATTTCAATTTCTCCAATTTCCAGATCCGGTCTTTCCACACGGATTATACCTACGTCTCTCCGTACGAGGCGCTTCAGATTAAACCGTTCCGTTCGTTTGAAGAGGCCGGCCGATACGCCAGCATGCTTGCAGGAGATTCCATTTTTCGGCAAAATATCACCACCGGTATTGTTCCGTTAGTTATTTCCGATAAAAACCTGGAAATTCTTCGGGACGGAGAACCGTTGGAAAATTATATATCTTTCGTTACTAATGAGTTAAACGATGGCCTGTCTGACTCTATTCCGCTTATTGTTTCGGTGAAAATACCGCAGACGATTACGGAAACAGAAAATAACGTACCTTTGGAACCTGAAAAAACCGGTAAACCGGATATTGCTTCAAAGAAGCCAACACCTAAACAATCCGAACGGCTGACTGATGAGCAACGCCTGGAAGAATTGGAAAGAAAGGCGGAAGAAGCGCTTCGGCAAACCGGTGACGTTTTCTCGAAAAGAGACAGGGAGAGGATATTGAAAGAGCGTGAGGAAGCCCGTAAAGAGTGGATAAAACAACGTGCGCAGGGCCGACGTCACCGGTGCCGAGGGGTCGTCGCCGCCGCCCAGGAGCGACTGGACCATGTCCTGCGGCTCCGGCAGGTGGACGAGGGTGAGCGGAACCTCGGGCGCGATCCCGGCCAGCGACGCGGCCTCGCGCACCGCTGCGTCCAGGTTGCCGATTCCGTCGATGAGCCCGTTGGCCACAGCCTCTTCACCGGTGAAGACACGTCCGTAGGCCAGTTGCTCGGCGGCTTCGAAGGTCATGCCGCGTTGCTGGGCGACCGCGCGGAGCCAGGCTTCGAAGGTGGCCTCGTGCCGGGTCCGGAACGCCTCCCACTCGGCGGCGGTCGGCGCGCGGTCGTCGCGTCCCATCTCGGCCATCGGCCCCATCGAGACGGCGTCCGTGCTCACGCCGATCTTCTCGTACAGCCCGCTCATGTCGAAGAACCCGCTGATCGAGCCGATCGAACCGACCACGCTCATGGGGTCGGCCAGCATCCTGGTGGCGCGGAAGGCGATCTGGTAGCCGCCCGAGGCTGCGACGTCCGCCATGGAGACGACCGTGGGTTTGGCCGCGGCGCAGAGCGCTACCTCGTGGCCGATCAGGTTGCTGGCCAGGCCTTCGCCGCCCGGCGAGTCGATGCGAAAGACGATCGCCTCGACATCCTCGTCCAGACGCGCGCGCCGCAGTTCGCGCACCACCGACTCGTGCCCCATGGTCACGCCGAACACGGGATTCACGCCGCTCTCGCGACCGGCGATCATACCCTGCGCGTGGACCACGGCGATCGTCTTGCGGCCCTTGTGGCCCAGATCCGACCACGCGACGTCTTCGTAGATGTCGGGCGTGACCGTCGGCAGCGAGGTCTCGTCGGTGCCGGCCAGGAGCTGCGCCTCCAGATCCTGCCAGTACAGCGTCCGGTCGATCACACCCGCGGCCGCCGCTTCCGGCGGCAGCAACGCCGCCTGCTCCATGAGTTGCAGGAGCTGCTCGCGCGGCAGGCCGCGGTCCTGCGCTACGGCCGTGGTGACCGTGTTCCAGCGGGCGTCGAGTAGCCGCTGGTTCTGCCCGCGCACGGGCTCGGTCATGCCGGTTTCCATGACGATCTCCGCGGCGCCCTTGTATTCGCGGATCTTCGAGATGTGCGGTACCACGCCGAGCTTGTCGAGCAGGCCGCGCACGTACAGCGACTGCCGCATCATGCCGCGCAGTTCGCAGTAGCCGCCGTTGGGCATGTAGATCGAATCGCAGGCCGACGCGAGGAACAACGTGTTGAGGTTCATGTAGTCGCCCCAGGCGTACACGGGCTTGCCGGCGTCGCGCACCGCGGTGATGCCCTGGCGCAGTTCCTCGAGCTTGGCCAGCCCGGCGCCGTTGCTGGCCGACATCTTCCAGATCACGCCCTCGACGCGGTCGTCGAGCGCCGCCTTGGCCATGGCGTCCAGGGCCGATTGCAGCGTCAAGGTGTCGTCCGCGAGCAGGCTTGCCGGGAGGCTGCCCGGCGGGTTGTACTCGGGCATGTCGCCGTAGAGATCCAGGACCAGCCAGCTGCCGTCCTCGATGTCCGGTTTCTGGTTCATTGCGAGATACGCTGCGCCGCCGATAAGCGCGAGCACGACGATGATCGCGAGCACGCCGGCGATCACCGAGCGGATGAGTTGATGACCGTAACTGTCGCGGGCCATGGTGCTCTCCTGTCTTTGCGGGTTTGGCGCAGCGTACCGAGATCGGGCTAAGGACGCAATACATGGTGGTCTTGTTGCGACGCGGCTTGCCGGGGGCGATCTGCGGGTGGATCTTGGCCATACCGTTCGCCCTACCGACAGGAGACCTCCGATGGCGCGTGCTTCCCTGACCATGATCGCGATCCTGATCCTCGCCGGCTGCGGCGGCGACTCCTCGACCCCGTTGCCCGAGGGATTCGAGGTCCTGTCCCAAGCCCGCGGCGATCTCGACGGAGACGGTCGTCCGGAATCCGTGCGCCTGGTCGGCCGCGGAGCCGTGGGAGAGAGTCTCTTCCGCGAGGACCTTTGCCTGGCGGTCGACGGGTCCGCGGTCCTGTGGCCGCTCCCGTCGTCGTCGTCGTCGGGTTACGGCGCGACCCTGGCGCTGGTCGACGTGACCGGCGACGGCCGACAGGAGGTGCTGGTCACTGCCGATACCGGCGGCAGCGGCGGGATCGTGGCAGGCGCGGTCGTGCGCGTCGATCGCGAGACCGACACCTGGAGCTACCGCACGCTGCTGGATTCCGAAGCCGGTCCGCGCCCTGTCTTCGACGGCGCCCTGGCGGACGATTGCGTGGCACGGCTGGAGATCCGGTCGCCCGGTGTGTCGCCGCACCGCGAGCAACTCGACCTCAATCACCGCCGCGATCGGTACATCGAAGACGGTGTCTATGATGCTGCGGGCGTCCTGCGGGAACCGGTGGCGATCTGGGGCGACGCGATCATGGGCCTCGAGCCCGTCGCTGCGGACGAGGGCGGTCCCGGCGTGCGGCTGATCCAGCAGGCGCGCGGCGTGGCCAACGCCGACCGGCTGGCCGAGATCACGACGGTGCTGGTATGGGACGGCGAGACCTGGGTGACGGCGAGGATCTCGGTCCGGCAACTGGACTGAGTCGTCGGGGACGAAGACCTGAACGGCAACGAAAAGGGCCCCGGCGTGATGCCGGGGCCCTTCGTCGGTCCACGAGGGACTTACTTCACCAGGCTCAGCTTCCGCACCTGCATCACGGTCTTGCCGACACGCAGGCGAGCGAAGTACTGACCACTGGCCATCTGCTGACCGTCGTTGTCGCGGCCGTCCCAGGTCATCACGTAGTCGCCCATGGGCAGCTGCTCGTTGACCAGGGAGCGGACCTGCTCACCACGGATGTTGTAGATGTTGAGCTGGGTCAGCTCGTCGCGGTTGATCACGAAGCTGATCTTCGCGGCGGGGTTGAACGGGTTCGGGTAGATGGACTTGAAACCGCCGGCGGCTTCCACCGTCGGGGTGTCGTCCACACCGGTCATCGTGGTCAGGGTCAGGAACGCGTCCGTGGTCGGGGTGACCTGGTACGCGCCGTAGCTGTAGTCCACGTAACCCTCGGCGAAGATGACGTCGCCGACGGTGGGCACGTAGGTCAGCTCGACTGCGGGCTCGACCTCGCAGGTGTCCGCGGCCGCGCCGGTGTCGCTGATGTAGAACTCGTCGTAGGTGGAGGTGCCCATCACGAGCGACGCGTAGGTCTTGACCCAGACGCTCTCGTAGGCTTCGCCGTAACGGGGGTCGCCGTCTTCGACGTTGTCGTCGGCGATGATCCGCGTCTTCACGCGCTCGGCCGCGGGCAGCGTGCCGCCGAAGGCGACCAGGTTCACGGCGTCGCCGTTGTAGGGCTCCATCTCGGTCAGGCCGAAGTACTCGTTGCCGTGGCCGCCGATTTCGACGACGTCACCGCGGTAGTACTCGTAAGCAGCGGTGCCTTCGTACACCAGCACGGCGCCGTAGGCGTAGCCGCCGTACGGACCCGTCTCCTGCTCCTGAACGATGAACTTGCTGGGCGTGCCGACTTCGCCGGTTCCGGCGGTCACGACACCCTTGATGTTCAGGACCTTGTCCATGAACGGCGTGTCCAGATTGGTGCTGTCGGGGTTGACCCACTGCATCTCGTAGATGGAGGTCAGGCCAACGGCCACGGTGTAGACACCGGTCGGGGCGTCGCCGGGCAGCGTGACGGTCTGGGCGCCGTCGTCGGTGGCCTCGACGTAGTAGTCGATCTGGCTCTCGGCGTGGGGAGCGGGAATCGTGCCCTCGTAGGTGTCGGCACCGACGTTGGACATGGCGACGGACATCCAGGCGCCCGGGGTCACGCCGTCGCTGTCACGGAAGTACAGCGTGGCGCTCTGGACGGCGCTGTTGTCGGTGATGTCGGCGGAGACCGCGATCGCGGTGTCGGCCATCGGGACGAAGTTGTCGCAGGCGACGTTGCTGATCACCGGGGCGGTGTCGCCGGTGGGATCCTCGATGAGGTCGCTCTGCATGCGGGGTTTCAGCTCGATCAGGGCGTTGTACTTCACGACCGGGCTCTTGACCAGGTACTCGTCACCGACGTCGACGGCGCCGAGGTCGATGCCCGTGTCGCTGTCGATGTAGACGATGAGATCTTCCGCGAGACCGGTGGCCAGGGTGAACTGGCTGGTGGTCTTGGCGGTGACGATGCCGGTGCAGGCCACGAAGTTGCCGACCCACTCGTAGTCGGCGAGGACCTCGGCCGGGGTGGTCGGGATCGGGGTGGGTTCGCCGACGTTGCTGAGCACGGTGTAGCTCACGCTCGTCAGCTGGATCTCACCGGAGTAGTCGCCGACGGTGCCGGTCATCTCGACCTGGTCGCCGATGGCGAGGCCGGTGGCGTTCTGGAAAAAGGCGATGCCGCCGGTGGCATCCTGGATGTAGTGGGTTCCGCTATTGTAGGTGCCGGCCACGACGTAGACGGTACCCACGACGGTCACGCTCTGTCCCGCCAGCGGGCTCGCGATGGCTCCGTCTGCAGGGTTGTAGTACTGGATGTCGCCGATCGAAGTGGTCTGGGCGACTGCAAATCCGGCCATCAAGACGACGGCCAACAGGCACGGTAGGAACTTCCTCATCCTTGGCACTCCTTCTGGAAGGGACCAGGGGCCGACGAGCGACCCGTCCGGAGCGAGTGTTGACGCCGATGCAATCAACGCTCTCGTGGATGCAGGCCCACGGGAGAAACGAGTCCTCCCGAACCGGGGCTGGCGATCCATGTTCGCTTGCTGATGGCGCATTATAGCACAAAGAAACCCGGGGAACCAAGAGCCCCGGGTTAAAAAATCTTTAGAAGTTTCAAGCGGGCTCAGGGGCCGACGATGGAACGTCCTGTCATCTCGGCCGGTTGTGGGATTCCCATAAGCTTGAGGATCGTGGGCGCGATGTCCGCAAGCCCCCAATCTTGATCGGGAATATTGTCGGTACGCCCCTCCAGCGCACGGCTTGCAACCACGAACGGAACCCGGCTCAGGCTGTGCTGGGTCAGGATGCGTCCGTCCGCGTCGAGCATCTCGTCACAGTTGCCGTGGTCGGCGGTGACGAGCCAGGTGGCGCCGGCGTCGAGGCTCGGCGGCATGATCTCGGACAGGAGGCGATCCAGGGTCTTGACCGCGGTGACCGCTGCGTCGAAGTCGCCGGTGTGGCCCACCATGTCGCCGTTGGCGAAGTTGACGATCACCACGTCGTAATCGTTCGAGCGGCACGCCTGGCTCACCACTTCAGCCACCTCGGGTGCCGACATCTCGGGCTGGAGGTCGTACGTCGCGACCTTGGGCGAGGGAACGAGCTTGCGAACTTCGTGCGGCCAGGGTTCCTCGCGACCACCATTGAGAAAATACGTGACATGGGCGTATTTCTCGGTTTCCGCGGTGCGCAGGTTGCGGACGCCGTGCTCGGCGAAGACCTCGGCCAGGCTGTTCTTCGGGTGGACGGGAATGAATACGGCGGGGACGTTCGCCAGATTTTCGTCGTACGGCGTCATCGTCAGGAAGTTGACGCGCGGGCGGCGCGTGGGGCCCCAGCCCTCGAAGCCCGGGTCCATGAACGCCCAGGTGATCTGTCGGGAGCGGTCGGCGCGGAAGTTCCAGAAGAAGACGCTGTCCCCGTCCTCGATCCGGTCGCCGGTGACCGCGACCGGCAGCATGAACTCGTCGGTGACGCCGTCGTCGTAGCTGGCCTGGATGGCCGCGACCGCGTCGTCGGCGTGGGGCGCGTCGGCCTCGACGAGGGCGTTCCAGGCCTTCTCGTTGCGATCCCAGCGCTTATCGCGATCCATGCCGTAGTAACGACCCATCACCGTGGCGATGTGGCCGGCGCCCAACTCGTCGAGCTTCTCCTGAAGCGTGCGGACGTAGCCCAGGCCGCTGTGCGGATCGGTGTCTCGACCATCCAGGAACACATGGATGCAGATGTCGGTGAAGCCGTCGTCGCGGGCCTGGGCGACGATGCCGTAGAGATGGTCGGTATGGCTGTGCACGCCGCCGGGTGAAACCAGACCGAGAAGGTGCAGACGTTTGCTGCCTTCCAGGCCTTTCCGGGTGAATTCGCGCCAGGCGTCGCGCGAGGCGAAGTTGCCGTCGGCGATGGTCTTGCTGATCCGCACCAGTTCCTGATCCAGGATGCGTCCCGCGCCGATGGTCAGATGACCGACCTCGCTGTTGCCCATCTGACCGACGGGCAGACCGACGGCGGCGCCGCAGGCGTCGAGCGTCGTGTGGGGGAAGCGCTCGAACAAGCTCTCGATGAACGCGGGTTTCGCGGCGAGGACGGCGTTGCCGCGGGCACGGTCGGCGTCCTGGCGCTCACCGACACCGTCGAGGATGCAGAGCACGACGCGCGGGCGTGGTTGGTCGTTCATGGGAAGCTCCAGAATGTGGTGGATCAGTCCTCGTCGAGTGCTCCGGCCGGCGCCTGCCAGATATCCGTTCCCCCCAGGGCCATCAGCACAATGCCTTCGAGGTTATATAGTTCTGAGGATGCTTTTTCGCCAATCGTTCCTGCCGACTCCGGGCGGACGCGGCAGACGGCGCCGGCCTGTAGCACCGCGCGCGTGATCTCGCGTCCGTTGTCGAGGATCTCGGAGACGCGCAGGTTGCCGCGGCGGATGACGAAATCGCACGGCGGCTCGGGGTGGAACAGCTGGTCCGGGATCAGGTGCAGGACCGTGCAGCGGCGGCGGAGGTGGCTGATCAGGCCCCGGCGGGTGGCGAAGAGACGTGCGTCGCGGTCGAGCTCGACCGAGCCGGCGGGCAGGCGACGGGGGCGGTCGAGGTCGGAGAGTTCGGTGGGCATGGGCGCTCCCGGAAATCATGTTCGCGGTGACGATTCTCCGGCATTGTAGCGCGTCGTGCGCGCGGCGTCAGGTGTCGACTGCGGCCGGCTTGACACCTCCGCCGGGCCGCGCTACGTTCCTGCCGTCCGTTAGGGGTGGCTGGAAAGCCTGAGATCACACCCTCCGCACCTGAACCGGGTCGTACCGGCGTAGGGAAACGGGACCGACCGATCTCTCATCTTCCGCCACCGGCCCTGTCCAGGAGCCGGTATTTTTTCGGCTCCCACCACCGTCCGACCTGCGAGGTTCGCCATGTTCGAACGTCTGCACCGTCCGGCGGCGGCGGGATCGATCATCCTGTCGCTTGTCCTCTGCAGCACGGCGCTTGCCCAAGAAGCTCCCGCCGACACCGCCCAGACCCCCGTCTACGTCGAGGACGAGGTGGTCGTCACCGCCTCCCGCTACGACAACGAAGTTCATCTCAGCCACACCAACATGCCGCGCGTGGAGATCCGGCGCCGACAGTCGGCCATGGACATTCCCATGCTGCTGCAGGACATCCCCGGCGTGTACAGCTACAGCGACGCCGGCAACGGCATCGGCTACACCTACCTGAAGATCCGCGGCTTCGACCAGCGGCGCGTGGCCGTCCTGGTCAACGGCATCCCGCTGAACGACCCCGAGGATCACCAGGTCTACTGGGTCGATCTGCCCGACCTCGCCTCGAGCCTCGAGGATGTCCAGGTCCAGCGCGGCGTGACCAACGGCGTGGGCGGCGTGACCGCCATCGGCGGCACCGTCAACCTGGTGACCGACATCCTGGGCGACCATCCCGAGGGTCGCGCCACCGTGGAGTTCGGCCGCTGGGGCACGCATCGCCGCACGATGAGCTATTCCACAGGCGACCTCGGCCAGGGCTTCTCCACCGGCCTGCGCATCAGCCAGCTCCAGAGCGACGGCTATCGCGAGCGCTCGGGCAGCGACCAGTGGTCGGTGTTCTGGTCCGGCCGCTGGAAGAACGAGAAGCACCTGTTGCAGGCCAACGTCTACACCGGCCACGAGCTGAGCCACCATGCGTGGGATCCCGCGGCCGAATCGGTCCTGGCGGAGAACCGCCGGGCCAACCCGGAGACCTACTGGAACGCGGTCGACGACTTCCGCCAGCCGCACTACGAACTGCACTGGGAGTACGACCTGGCCGAGAATCTGCTGCTCCGCACCAGCGGCTACGTCATCCACGGCGAGGGTTTCTACGAGAACTACAAGGACGGTCGCCGCGCCGCCGACTTCGGTCTGGACGCCGCGCTGCCCGACCTCTACGGCGCCGACGACGAGGTCGATCTGGTCCGCACCAAGTGGGTGCGCAAGGACCAGGTGGGGCTGGTCCCGTCGCTTTTATGGGAGCACTCCGGCGGACGCTCGGTCGTCGGCGGCGACTGGTACACCTTCCACAGCAACCACTGGGGCGACGTGCTCTGGGCCGACGGCGGCCTGACGCCCGGTGCGGCGCCCGACGGCGTGAAGTACCACGACTACACCGGCGACAAGGACGCCTGGTCGCTCTATTACAACGAGCGCTGGGAGTTCGTGCCCGGCCTGACGCTGCTGGCGGACCTGCAGTACCAGCACCGCGCGTACGAATTCCGGCAGCACGACGCCGGTAACTTCACCGGCACGGCGCGCAACGCGTTCGATGTCGAGTACGACTTCTTCAATCCCAAGGCGGGCCTGTTCTACGAGGTGCCCACGACGCTGGCCGGCGGCACGTTCGGCGTGTACGGACATGTCGGCGTGACGCAGCGCGACCTGGGCGATTCGGAAGTGCGGTTCCGCGCGTTTCGCCGGATCGTCCATCGAGAACGCCGCTTCGCGGTACTGCTGAATCGCGATGTCCGTCAGCCCTTTTTCC
>CAZJMO010000096.1:0-314 GCA_964547085.1 uncultured Fibrobacteraceae bacterium
GTTCTGGCTGACAATCAAAAACACCAGGGAGAACCCTTATTTACCTTCCACGGTTTTCGCTATGTGCTGATTGAAAATGTCGTCTAATACAGGGCCCCCCCTTGGGCTGGCGAACTTCGCCCCATTCCGTGCTGGCCCTTGAGGATCGGGAGGCGGTCACGGGTGCCAGTTCGCCCAATAGACTTGGCGCCACGACCCCGCTGTTGATCGGAACCCCGGATCGTCCGGTCCGGGGTTCCTAACGTGCAGGCCGGCGCCCGGCAAGCACCAGCGCCGCGACGATCACGGCCAGGCCGCCGGTCCCCCGCAGGTAC
>CAZJMO010000096.1:324-6030 GCA_964547085.1 uncultured Fibrobacteraceae bacterium
GCCAGCGGTACTCTCAGATTGTTGGCCACAGCCAGCAGGCCTGCGGTCGTCCGCGCCGCGCCGGTGTTCCAGAGCCAGAAACCGGCGGCGGTCGGCAAGAGGCCGAGATAGAGCAGGACCGGTCCGGTGTCGGCCGGCAGCCCCAGCGCCGAGCGATCGGCGAACGCGGCCGCGCCCGTCGCCGTCAGCAGCACCGCGCCCAGATACATCCACCCCAGCAACCCGGCTTCGCGCGCCAGCCCGCCCCGACCAAGCGCGTCGATCTCCGCGACCAGCGTCCGGTAGCCGAGTTGCCCGACAGCGAAACAGACGTTGCTCGCCTGGACCAGGAGCACGCCGACGACGGCGGCGCCGCCGGGCGTCCGTCCCTGGACCAGAGCTGCGCCGGTCACCGCAAGCGCGGCCGCGAACCATGTCCGCGGCACCAGACGGCGCTGTCGCAGGTCGTGCAGGAGAACGACGTAGAGAGGCGTGAGAATGGTCCACAGCGCCACCTGCCACGCGGGCAGGAGACGGAAGCTGGCGATGTAGAACGCGTACATGGCCCCGAACTGGAGCGCGCCCAGAAGCATGGCCCGCCCTCGCAACCGCCTCGCCGGAGCGCGCCGCAAGGCGTAGGGCAGGAAAACCAGGGCGGCGAGGGCCAGGCGCACCGACGCCACCCACCAAGGATCGAGGTCGGTCAGGTGTCCCTTGATCAGCCCGAACGAGAACGCCCAGAGCAGTGATGCGGTGATCAGCCAGGTCATGGACACCAATATCGGGGCGCTGTATCCTCCGCGGCAAGCGGCGAATACCGGCCACGGGCCTGGGGTAACGACCGCGCTGCGAACGGTTCCCGCGAAAGGAGCGACATGGCGTCGACCGGCAAGAAGATCGCAACCGGCTGCGGCATCGGCTGCCTGCTGGTCGTCATCGTCCTGGGCGGCCTGGGCACATGCACGTACCTGAGCGTCAAGAACATGAAGAGCGGGGTCGAGGAGATCGACACCTCGTTCGAGGCCCTCGGCGAACACTTCGGCGACGCCGCAGACCACGTCCCGGCCGCGGGCGGCGGCATCTCGCCCGACCGCCTGCAAACCTTCATGGCCGTGCGGAACGATCTGCTGACCCGCGGCGCCGAGAGCATCGAGACCGTGGCCACGCTCGACGGCGACGCCGGCGCCCTCGACAAGATCCGCGCCGGCATGCGCTTCGTCGGATCCATGGTCGCTTTCGTCGAGGTCCGCAACGCGGCGCTCGTCGACCACGGAATGTCGCCCGGCGAGTACCTTTATCTCTACGCTACGGTGTACTACGCGATGCTCGCCCACGATCCCGGCGACGGACCCGGTTTCGACCTCTCGAGCGAACACCGAGCCGACGTCAACGTCCACTGGTCCTCGTCCGACGAACGGCACTCGCGCGGCGACCGCGACCGCAAGGTGAGGCGCGATCTGAACCGGCTGCTCTCGGCCATGCTCGAGAACCAGCGCGCGGCGCTCGAGGCGGGAAGCGACATCGATCCCCACTGGGCGCGGCAACTGGCGGCCGAGTGCGTCCTGCTGGCGGACGACCCGACGCGCCTGCCGTGGCAGGACGGCCTGCCCGACCGGATCCGCACCTCGCTGGCGCCGTACCGCGACGATCTGGAAGCGCTCTACGACCCCTACCTGAATGCACTGGAAACAGCGATCGTGGACAGACCCTGACGTCCCGTTCCACGGCAACCGTCTACTTCACCATCACCAGCGCCTTGACGCTGGACGAGCCCGCGGTCGTGAGCCGTGCGTAGTAGGTTCCGGAAGGAACGCGGCGGCCGTCATCGTCGCGACCGTTCCAGTGCGCCTCGGCCGGACCGGCGGCCGTGTAGCCGTCGATCAGCGTGCGCACCAGGCGCCCGCGCACGTCGTAGAGTTTCAACACGGCGTGGCCGGCGACCGGCAGGCTGTAGCGCAGGGTGGTGACCGGATTGAACGGATTGGGCGCCGCGCCGTACAACGCGAACGGCGTCGGGGCCTTCTCCACCGCTGTCGGCGATTCCACCTCCAGCGAGACCGGCACGATCACCGCGTCTTGCTCCGGCACGTTGTGCGCCACCACCAGGTCGCAGTCGTAGAGTCCGTCGGCGAGGTCGGTCGCGTCGAAGGTCACGGTGACCTCGACCTCCTCGCCGCCCGTGATCTCGCCGAACGCCGGATCGCAGTCGATCCAGGGCACGGCCGGCCGCATCGTATAGAGCAGTGCGAAGTCGTCCTTCAGGTATCCGCCGCTGTTGAAGAGAACCTCCAGCCCCTCGTCGCCGGCGGCGTTCTCGATGCCGACGGTACAGTCGCCGTCGTCGGCCACCACGAGGTACTGGACGACGATCTCGCCGTCCGCCGTCAGGATCACCTGGCACGTCTCCGGACTCGAGACGTCGCCGTAGTGCACGACACCGTCCCACTGCACGATGAACCGCTGGCTGTCGAGATCCGCGTAGTGGTAGATGGTGCCCGCTTCGGTCGAATCCAGGTCGTCCCAGAGCACCGCCACCAGCGCGTTGGGGTCGGCGCTGTTGGGGATACCCTGGTTGGCGTAGAGGTCGATGACGGTGTCCTGGAAGGTGATGAAGCCGTTGGTGCAGATCCGCACCTGAGTGTACTGCGCACCGTAGAACGGGAACGTGAAGCCGAGTTCGAACGGACCGAGGGTCTCGTCGTCGTATTCCGGCAGCGGCGTCCCGACGGCGGCGATATCGACCCACTCGAACACCGGGCCGTCCGCCGCATCGCTGTCCAGCCAGCGGTACCCGAACGTGTCGGGTCCGCCCTCTCCCTTCTCGGCGAGTCGGCTGTCGCCGCTGGGACGTTCGCCCTTGTCGAGAACCACGGGCGCGCGCTGCGGGGATTTGACCCGGGCGGCGACGTCGTTCGCCGTGACCATGAAATCGAGCGGCGACTCCCCCGAATTGGCGATCGCGAGCGTCGTCGAGATCATATCGCCGCCGGGAATCCGGGCCGACAGGGTGAGCGGATCGATCGCGATCGCCGGCGGATCGGCGGCTTGCGGGAACGTGACCAGGTCGATCCAGCCCGCGTCGGCGCCGCCGACAGCCATGCCGTCCTTGACGTAGATCCACTCGAACAGATAGTGGCCGGGCACAGCCGTGTACGTGTACTCGGTCCACGCGACCTCGCCCGACCAGCGAACCAGACGCTCCCCGTTGACCCAGAACTCGAGGTGGTCGTAGTTCCCCTCGGAACTGACGCGGTAGAAGAAACTGAGATCCCCCGCGGTCCCGACATCCATCGTCAATCCCAGCGAACTGGATTGGTCGTCGTCGATCACGCCGGTGCCGGCGCTGAAGTCGCCGTGGTACGCCGCCGTATCGTCGATCTGCCACGGCAAGTGGCCGCCGAAGACCCAGGGGAACGCACCGAAATCACCGGTCTCGAAGCTGTCCTGGCTCCGTTCCTCCATGAACAGATCGAGCGTGACGTCGTCGTCCAGCACGACCTCGGCCATCGCCACACCCACGCCGATCGTCACCGCGCGGATGGAGTAGGTTCCGCCGAACGGGAGCGCCAGGTTGTAGAATCCGTCGCCGTCGCTCAGGACCGCCGGTATGGGCGTCTCGACCGCGAAGACCTCGGCGCCCGCGGCGGGCAGCCCGTCGGGATCGTAGACCGTGCCGCTGACCGCGGCGGTCGGCAGGCGGACGAGTTGGTAGGTCTCGTCCACGGTCTCGCCCTCGGTAATCGCGGCGGCGACGGTCGCGGTCTCGAATCCGAAGGCGTCGATGGCGAGGTCATAGTCACCCTGCTCGAGGACCATGCGGAACTCGCCGTTCGCGTCGGCCACGGTGCCGCGCGGCGTCCCGATCACATCGACGCTCGCGCCGGGGACCGGCTGTCCGTTATCCAGCGCAACCACGGTCCCGTCCAGATAGCCGATCCCGTCCATGACCGCCAGGACCGCCGCGTACGCGTCGAGGAAACCGTGGCCGTAGTCGTTGTCGTCGCCGGGATCGCCGAGATCCACCGCAGTGTCCATGAGCGCCTGCTTGATCGCGACGACATCGAGATCCGGATTGGCCGAACGCATGAGCGCCACCACGCCGGCCACGTGCGGTCCGGCCATGGACGTGCCGCTCTTGTAGGCATAGAGACCGCCGGGCAAGGCGCTGTAGATCGACGCCCCGGGCGCCGTGATCTCCGGCTTCGTGCGGTTCTCCTCCGGGCCGCAATCGGGGCCGGCGGGGCCGCGGCTGGAGAAGCTGCTGACGGTGAAGGGCGCTACGGCGCTGGTCGACCCCACCGCGAACGTGTTGTGTGGCGTGGTCGCGCGGTCGGCGGGGGAACGTACGGTCTGGGCTTCGTCGCCCTCGTTGCCCGCGGACCAGACCAGCACGACCCCGGCGGCCTCGCAGGCGTCCAGGGCGTCCCACCAGCGGTTGTCGCAGTCGAAGTAGTCGATGAAACTCTCGTGCACGCCCCACGAATTCTGCACCACGTCGGGCACGTCGTCGAGGGTGGCGGGATCGCCGTCGGGGTCGGCGAACCACTCGAGACTCGCGATGATGTCGTTGTCGAATTCGCTGTTGACGTTCTGGTTGATGGCGTTGCTGGCGATCCACCCGGCAGCCGGCGCCACGCCGATGGTGTCGTCGGCCGCCACGCCGGTCATGGTACCGGTGGTGTGCGTGCCGTGACCGTGGCTGTCGACGGGAAACGTCGTGCCGTTGTCGAGCAGGTCGAGCCAGCATTCCTGCCAAGGCGCAGAGGTACCGCGCCACCGTGCCGCCAGCGCCGGATGGCTGCCGTCGACGCCGGTGTCCAGCGAGCCGATCAACGCACCTTCGCCACGAATTCCGAGCTCTTCCCAGACAAGTTTTACAAGATGATCCACAAGACCGGCATCAGGAAGTATAGGAGAGCGAAAACTAAGGCTGTTGCTCGCCACGGGCGTGATCAGTGCGGGCACCAGGTCGGCATCGACGATGTCTACGTCGTCGCGCGCGGCCAGTTCGAGAAGCGCGTCACGGGTGGCGGCAACGACGACACCGTTGACGATCCAGTGCGGGCTGTAGCCCAGGATACGTCCGGCCGCCTTGTCCTCGTCGAGCGCAGCCAGCAGATCGACCTGCGATATCTCGGCGCGATCCCGCAACGCTCGGATGACCGTCGCGTGACGCGCGGCGAGACTCGTCTTCTCGAGGCGGAGACGCAGGTCGAGTGAGGCGATGTCCACCGGATCCCGCAGGAAGATCATGGCCTTCACGGGCGTCTCCGGCGCAACGCCGTCCAGCGCGGCCAGCAGCCCCGGGGAGATTTCGCCGGCGCTCGCCGAAAAGACGAGCGACACGGCCGCGGCGAACACAAGGACGAGCAGGCGGCGAATCATGGACCGCTCCCTTGCGATGCGGGTGATCAGGGACGGTCACGAGCAGCGACGACGGGAACGCGACCCGGCGCCGCCAGATCTCGCAATACATACCTGAACTTATCACCGTTCGGCGTTATTCCCCACATTTTTCGTCCGATTGTCGCGACGGCGGGAGACACCGCCGCGCCGGATCACCGCACCAGGGTCAGCCTCGCGGTCTGCTGCACGCCGGCGCCGGAAACGACCGCGAAGTACACTCCTGCGGCGGCCGCGCGGCCCGCATCGTCGCGTCCGTCCCAACCGACATCGCGCCGCCCGGACGGCAGATCCTCGTCGAGCAGCCGACGAACCCGGCGGCCG
>CAZJMO010000096.1:6040-8793 GCA_964547085.1 uncultured Fibrobacteraceae bacterium
CTGAACAGCTTCGGCAGGAAGATGGCGACGCTCGAGCTGCCCAAGCAGCATCACGTCGCGCAGCTGTGGATCTACGGCTGGCTGCTCGCCCGGGCGGGGTATCCCTACCCGGCGGCCGGCCGCATCGTACAGGTCGAGCTTCACTGTTCCCGCTGTCGGCACGTCGAGCCGCAGCGTGGTGCGCGGGTTGAACGGATTGGGATAGGCGGTGACCGACAGCGCAGTCGCCGGTGCCGGCGTATCGACCGTGCTGCCGCCGAGCATCTGCCGCAGGATCCATTTCTCGGGATCGACCTCGACCAGGCTGGCCTCGCCCGGGACGGTGAAGGTGTAGTTCTGGACGCGGCGATCGTTCTCCACGACCTGCCACACCGGACCGGCCTCCGTGGTCACCCGAACGCGGATGGGCATCACGAATACACCGGTCGTGGACTGCAGTTGCTCGATGCGAAGCTGCACGCGGGTCTCCCCGGCCAGCGGCGTCAGCAGGTAGCTGAACAGGTAGCGCGGATAGTACTCGCCGTAGATCCACTGCTGAAAGAAGGCCTCGAGGTCACGACCCGACACGTCCTCCATGGCCGCCTGCAGATCCGCGGTCGTGGCCGAGGCGTAGGCGAAGCGCTCGCGGTACAAGGCCAGTGCGGCGAAGAAGTCCTCGTCGCCGAGGGCGCCGCGGAGCATGTGGACCACCCAACTGGCCTTGTCGTAGCTCAGGTCATGATCGAAGACGTCGGATACGTTCTGGTCGTCCTCGACGTAGATGGTGCCCGCCCCGAGATACTCAGCGTCCGCCATCGCCGCGTGGTAGGCCGACATCCCGTAGGCCTTCTCCTGCCAGTAGGCCTCCGACCAGACCGCGAATCCCTCGTTGAGCCAGATGTCGTGGAAGTCCGCACAGGTCACCAGGTCGCCCCACCACTGGTGCGACAGCTCGTGCGCCACGAGCCCTTCGGCGAAGTACCAGTAGAGCATGCTCGCGCAGGTCTGGTGCTCCATGCCGCCGCCCCAGTTGAAATGGGCGTGGCCGTACTTCTCGTCGAGGAACGGGTACTCGCCGTAACCCTCGGCGAAGGCAGCGATGATGTCGGCGGTGATCGCGTAGCCTTCGCGCGCCTCCTGCTCGTACTCGGGAATAACGAAGTTCTGGATCGGCATGGTCGTGCCGTCGATAGCGGTGTAGGTGTCGGTGTAGACCACGTACGGATAGGCCGTCAGCGACACGAGGTAGGTGCAGATGGGATGGCGTTCGTGCCAGTGGAACGAGCGGCGGTCGCCGACGATCTCGTCGCTGACAAGCAGGCCGTTTCCGGCGACGACCATGTCCGGAGACACGGTCACTCGCAGGTCGAGCGAGTCGGCCTTGTCGCTGTTGACGTCCTTGCACGGCCACCACGTGTGGGCGCCGTGCGGCTCGCTGAGGGTCCAGACCAAGCTTCTGGAACTGACGAAATCCCACCCGAAAGCATTGCCCGCTTCTTCGGGGTCGCCGTGGTAGTCGACCGCCACGGAGATCATCTCGTCGGCCGCGTAATCCCGCGACAGCTCGGCCGTCAGAAGGTCGTCGGCATGGGTCCACGGAACATCCAGGCCGTCGACGCGCACCGCGTCGACCGTCAACTGCACGTCGAGGTCGAGAACCACCTGGCGCATCGACGCACCGGTGACCGTCGCGCCCATGGTGACCGTACCGGTCAGCAACGTGACCGTGGTGTCCAGATCCAGGTCCAGGTCGTAGTGGTGCACGTCGTAGAGATCCTGCGCGGGATGGGACTTCACCGCCGGCGCCGCCGCCGCGCGCGCGGCGGCCGCCGCCTTGGCCCGGCTTTCCAGGATACGCCACGGATGCGGCCCGGCCGGCATCTCGCCGGGAACAGGCTGGACCGGGGACTGGGCGAACAACGGCGCGGCCACCACCAGGAACAGCGCGGCAATACAGGCGGAATGCTTCAAGACACGAACTCCCTGGAAGACGCGACACGCGGCGGACGAACATGATGAAATCAGGAACTATTCCCTCGACCATCCACTGTCGAAACCGGACCTGTCGGCAAAAAACGGCTCAGAGCAGCAACAATCATAGCATATTCTGCCACACCGACGGCAACGGACCCGAGGTCCTGAGACCCCGGGTCCGTGTCATGACAGCCGATACCGGACAGCGAACTAGCCGACCTTTTCCATGAGGTGCAGCAGATCGCAGACGCGGTTGCTGTAGCCCCACTCGTTGTCGTACCAGCTCAGCACCTTCACCATGTTGCCGCCCAGAACACTGGTGCAGCCCGCATCGAAGACGCTGCTGTGCGGATCGCCGGTGACGTCGATCGAGACGATCGGCTCGTCGCAGTAGGCCAGGATGCCCTCGAGTTCGCCCTCGGCGTACTTCTTCACCGCGGCGTTGACGGCCTCGGCGGTCACGGGCTTCTTCAGCTCCACGACCAGATCCACGACCGAGCCGTTGGGCGTGGGCACGCGCATGGCCATGCCGTCGAGCTTGCCGTCCAGCCGGGGCAGCACCTTGCCGACCGCGCGGGCGGCGCCCGTGGTGGTCGGGATGATGCTCATCGCGGCGGCGCGGGCCCGGCGCAGGTCGCTGTGGGGCATGTCCACGAGGCGCTGGTCGTTGGTGTAGGCGTGCACGGTCGTCATCAGGCCGCGCTCGATCCCGAACTCCTTGTCCAGGATGTAGGCGACGGGCGCCAGGCAGTTGGTCGTGCAGGAGGCGTTGGAGATGATCTCGTGCTCGGGCTTCAGGT
>CAZJMO010000096.1:8803-10260 GCA_964547085.1 uncultured Fibrobacteraceae bacterium
GATCATCGCATCGATCTCGTCCTTGGCCGGAACGGTCAGGACGACTTTCCGGGCGCCGGCCTCGAGGTGCATCGCGCACTGCGCGCGCTTGCGGAAGACGCCGGTGGACTCGATGACGAAGTCCACGCCCAGCTCCTTCCAGGGCAGGGCCTTGGGATCACGCTCGGCCAGCAGCTTGGTCTGGAACCGGTCGGTCTTCAGGGTGTCGCCCTCGAGGCTCACCGGGCGGCCGAAGCGGCCCATGACCGAGTCGTACTTGAGCATGTGCACGAGGGCGGCGGGGTCGAAAAGATCGTTGATGGCCACGACTTCGACGTTTTCGTGCTCGTGCAGGATGCGGTAAACCGCGCGACCGATACGACCGAAACCATTGATGGCGACCTTCATCGTGGAACCGTCCTTGTCGTTCGAGGTTCACGCCCGGGGTTCGATGCGGTAGCGTCCGCCTTGCCCCGAGTGCATCTTGTCCGCTTACGCCGGCCATGATAACAGGTGGCAATCAAAGGGCAAGGTCGACAGTCTGCCAACGCGACACCGGGAGAGGTACCCATGGCGAGGAACGGGAACTGGGTCGAGATCGACGGAAAACAGACGGAGATCACTCCGGGGCAGACCCTGCTGGAATGGCTGCATCTGCGCGGCAGCGTCGACCCGGCCGGCACCAATCCCGTGGCCATGGCGTCCATCAACGGCCGGCGCACCGACCTCTTCGAGGCGATGACGCCCGAGGACCGGATCCGCCTGTATCGCCTCCGCGACCGCCGCACCGCCCCCACGCTGCAGCGAACGGTCGCCTTCATCCTGGCCGCGGCCTGCGAACAGCTCTTCCCCGGCAGCGAACTGCGGATGGAATTCAGCTACGGCCGGGGCATCTACTGTCGCCTGACCGGTCTCCTGGACGGCCTGGGCCCCGACGAGATCGACGCCATCGACCAGCGCATGCACGATCTGGTGGACGCCGACCTGCCGATCACGCCGCATGTGTTCGGCATCCGCGAACTGATCCGCAACGCCCGCAGCCGCGGCAAGCCGGCCGAGACAAACCTCGCCCAGTACCTGCGCCGCGACTCACTCAAGCTCTACCGACTCCAGGGCACCGACCATCTCTTCTACGGTCGCCAGTTGCCGTCCACCGGATTCGTCCGCGCCTTCCGCCTGGTCCCCGAGGCGCCCGGTTTCATCCTCCAGGTCGGCCCCGCGGGCTCTCCCGAAAAGCTCCTCGGCACCGTCAGCCAGCCCAAACTGCTGCACAGCCTCCGCTCGTACGCCGACTGGCTCGTCGACCAGGAACTCCAGGACATCGGGCACCTGAATCGCCTGGTCGTCCAGGGTCGTGTCCACGAACTCGTGCAACTCTGCGAAGCTCGCCACTCCCGGGACTTCGTCGAGGCGGCCAACCAGGAGGCCGATCTGCCCGCCGACGGTCGACTGGTCCTGGTGGCCGGCCCCTCGAGCAG
>CAZJMO010000097.1:0-10251 GCA_964547085.1 uncultured Fibrobacteraceae bacterium
CGAGTTCGTGTCGAAGCCTTGGATGCCGACGTCCTCGGCCTCGTAGACGGTCTTCGCGCGCGCGGCGTTCTGCAGCATCTCGTCGCGGTCAGCGCCGGCGACCAGCGCGAATGAGACCGTGATCTCCTCGCCGGCAGCGAGTTCCGCGAACGGGCCCGCGCTGAGAAGAATGCGGTAATCGTCCGGCGTGACGCTGTCGGTATCGTGATCATCGGACGCCATCAACTCGTAGCGCTGACTATCGTTGATGGGATCGCCGCCGTCCTCGAACGCCAGGTTGCCCGAGAATCGCTGGAATGAACACACCGACACGTCCGACGGCGCCGTCACGCCCTGCTGGTCGGTGGGATACCCGAGGAAAACCCATCCCATGTATCCCGACACGGTCGCGTCGGCGCCTTCGTAGGCGTAGCCCACGTCCACCGGGATCCACGCACCGGAATCGCCCTGGACCATGCCGGACCAGAAACCGACCTGGTCGTCCGTCGCCTCGGTCGCATCGCCCAACGGATCGTTGATATCGAAATCGCTGAACATGCCGAGGTAGAGGTCCTCGATGTCGACTGCGCCGGCGTTGCGGATGGTGTACTCGACGCCGACGAAATCCGCAGCGTCGTCATCCGCCCACTGGAACGTGCGCTGGACCACCGCCAGATCCATGGACGTATGTTCGGGAAAGAACTCCCCGGATCGGGTGTCGTCGAACTCGCAGCGGAAGTGCTGGTCGCCGATCCCGGCGCCGTCCTCGTCCACAGCGCCGTCGCCGTCGTCGTCGCGTCCGTTGGGCGGGTCCTCGTCCTCCAGACCGTCGCCGTCGTCGTCCGGCATGGCCAACGGGTAACGGGACGCGTGCGGCGCTCCCCGGAAGGTCCGGTAGATGGTGTCTTCCGGCGCCTCGGTCGGCATGAATTCACGATCGTACAGACCGGTCGTCACGAGCCGCTCGCCGAGTCGAACACCGCCGACCCACAGACCCGCGCCCCACAGGTGATCGATGCCTGCGGCACCCGGCCAGCGGCCGGACGGAGCGTCCGAGAAGGGCGCCTGCACCGTGTATTGGGACCCGAGCAGGCCCCAGTTGGTGACGTTGAGATGGAGTCGACCGACGTCGTGCACCACCGAGCCGTCGATGACGGCGACCTTCTCGGCGGCACCATCCTTCGGCCCCGCCGCTGCGGTCGCGGCCATGGCCACCACGGCCAGAATGAGCACGATCTTGAATGTCCGTTCATAACACATACGAATCCCCCTTCGTCATGTGAGCGGACCCAACCGCGAGCGGAACCTCCCTTCCGCTTGAACCGCGGCCATTTGTCTCCCCATCACGGTACGGATTCCCGGCTAACGGAACAAGACTTAGAATCGAGCCGACCCCGTCGTTCTACCCCCGCACCGGTCCCGGCACCGACACGTCGCGCCCGTCACAGAACCAGCGCAGTGCGATGGCGATGGTGTCCTTCAGTTCGCGTCGTGGGACCACCTGATCGAGCTGCCCCTTCTCCAGCAGGAACTCCGCCGACTGGAAACCCTCAGGCAGGTCGCCGCCGATCGTCTGCTTGATCACGCGCGGACCGGCGAAACCGATCATGGCGCCGGGCTCGGCCAGGTTGATGTCGCCCAGCATGGCGAAGCTCGCGGTCACGCCGCCGTAGGTGGGATGGACGCAGAGGCTGATGTACGGAACGCTTTCCTCGCGCAGGCGCGCGAGCACGGCCGCGGTCTTGGCCATCTGCATGAGCGAGAACAGCGACTCCTGCATCCGCGCACCGCCCGAACGCGAGATCACGATCGCCGCGCGGCGCTCCTTCAGCGCATCCAGCAGCAGCCGCGCGATCTTCTCGCCCATCGCCGAGCCCAGGCTCCCGCCCATGAACGCGAAGTCCAGCACCGCCAGGTTCACCGGCAGCCCCGCGAT
The DNA here is from genome assembly GCA_964547085.1 of uncultured Fibrobacteraceae bacterium. Lineage (GTDB taxonomy): Bacteria > Krumholzibacteriota > Krumholzibacteriia > LZORAL124-64-63 > LZORAL124-64-63 > Glo-17. The sequence continues at coordinate 1,916 of CAZJMO010000097.1, forward strand.
GCGTCCGTGCCCGGTGATGACGGCATCGTTGCGGCCGGTCTTGCGGCGCGCCTCCTTGACGCGGTCGGTATACCGCTTGCTGTCCTTGAAGCCCAGCGGATCGGTGCTGGCGACGTCGGCGTAACGCTCCTCCCAGGAACCCTCGTCGAGCAGCAGGTCCACGTACCGCGACGCGTCCAGCGCCAGGTGATGGCCGCAGACACCACAGACGTACCAGCTTCGTTCCAGCTCTCGCCGATAGAGGACCTCGCCGCAACCCGGGCACTTCTGCCAGAGATTGTCGGTAACGTCCTTCTTCTTGGTCAGTGCCCGTATTCCCCGGGCGGCCCGGTTCAGCCACGACACGGCGATGACTCCTCGCGCGACGGTTCGGCGGGGACCGGGACGGTCGCCGCGCACCCCAATGTCGGTGCGACGGCCGAAGACGACAAGACCCGCTCAGACGCGGCCGAGCTCCAGGGTCAGGATCAACGCGTCCTCGCCGGTGTCGGGGTAGTAGCCCTCGCGGACGCCCACCTCGCGGAATCCGAAGCGGCGATACATGCCCAGCGCCGGTTCGTTGCCGCGCCGGACCTCGAGCGTCACCTCGGTGAAACCGCAGCGCCGGGCTTCCGCCAGCGCCGCCTCGAGCAGGGTCCGACCGATGCCGCAACGCCGTCGACCGGGATCGACCGCCACGTTCAGGATGTGCAGCTGGTCCGGTGTCCGCCACGCCATCAGGAACCCGACGGCCACGTCGCCGATCTCCGCGATCAGCGGAAACCGCAGTCCCGACGGCACCAGTTCCTGGAAGATCGCGTCGCGGACCCAGGGGTCGGTGAAGCTCGCCCGTTCGATGGCCTCCACGGCCCGCAGGTCCGTCGGCGAACCTGGCCTGATCCGCACCCTCACGCCGTTCACGCCGGTTCCTGCGGCCCCGACCGGCCCGTGTGGAACTCGACCTCTGCCGACGGCGCGGCCGGGGTGGCGTCCAGCCGCCGCTTGACCTCGGCGTCGCTGCCCCGCAGGTAGCGCGGCACCAGTTCGAAGACCGAGATTCCGGTCTCGCGCCGCACGTCCTCGTCGCCGAGCGCCACGGCCAGGGCCCGGGCGGTGGCCGGATGCGACGCGGTGTACGATCGCGGCGCCGGCAATCCCAGACGCGCCAGTTCCGGCCGCAGGTTCTCGCCCTGTCCCACCAGCAGCGCCACGCCGTCGCCGCCGAACGCGGGCGCGACCGGGTCCGGCACCGTCTCCACCACGCGCTGCCACCAGCGATCCGGCGCCAGGCAGTCCGGCGCCGCCAATTCCTCCACCCACGGGCCCCTGCGACGGAAGATGCCGGCGAAGATCTCGGCCCGGCGCGCGTCGAGCACCGGTACGGCCAGCTCGCGATCGGGATGCTCGGCCAGCAGATCGGCCGCCATCGCCGCCAGCGTGGAGACCGCCGCCAACTTCGCGCCCAGCGCCCAGGCCAGCGCCTTGGCCGTCGCCACGCCGATGCGCACGCCGGTGAACGAGCCCGGCCCCGCGCAGGTGGCCACCAGCCCGACCTCGTCGAGGCGTCGGCCGGCCGCCGTCAGGACCTCGTCGACCACGGGCAGGAGGGCGTCGGCGTAGCTCCCGGACACGTTGTGCGGCTGATACGCCAGCAGGACGCCGTCCTCCGCCAGCGCGAAGCGGCCGTGGGGCGTGGCGGTGTCGATGGCCAGGGTCAGCATGAGGGGTCGGCCTCCGGAAAGATGTCGTGCCACGGTGCGGGCAGTTCGGGAATGCCGCGGGCGTACCAGCAGCGCGCGTCCGGGTCGCCGTCGACCGGCAGCGCCAGCAGTTCGACGCGCCGCGGCAGCAGCGAGGCGAGCAGCCGGGGCCACTCCGCCAGGAGCACTGTGCGGCCGCTGTCCAGCTCGTCGAGGATTTCCATGACGCCGATGTCGCCCATGTCGTCGTCGGGTTCGACGCGGTAGAAATCGGGGTGGTCGACGGTGAGCCGACCGGTGTAGCGGTTGACCAGCGTGAATGTCGGGCTGGTAACCTCCTCGCTGACGGCCAGTTCGGCGCAGAAGCCCTGGACCAGGCAGGTCTTGCCCGCGCCCAGAGGTCCGTGCAGCAACACGGCGTCGCCGGGCCGGACCACACGGGCGATGGCGGCGCCGAGCGCGCGCGTCTGGTCGGGGCCGTGGACGCACAGACGACGGGAGAAGCCCGCGCGGTCGGGGATGCTCAGGGGATCCATGGCTGCTCCTGCAAGTCCGGTCAACGGGGACGCAGCACCGCGAACGGACAGATCATCTCCTCGAGGCTGATGCCGCCGTGCTGGAAGCTGTCGCGGTAGAGGCGCTCGTATTCGTGGTAGTTGGTCGGGTAGACCAGGTAGTAGTTCTCCGTGGTGATCGCGTAGGTCTCGATGGCGCTGTTGGGCGGCAACATGTACTCGGCGGGGTTCTTGACCAGCAGGACGCGTCTGTCGTCCACGGTCAGGTTGTCGCCGAACTTGTAGCGCACGTTGTTGCTGGCGTCGCGGTTGCCGCGGATCTTGGTCGCCCGACGGCAGAAGAGCGAGCCGTGATCGGTCGTCACGACCGTGGTGGTGCCGCGACGCGCCGCTTCGCGCAGCAGTTCGAAGAGCGAGCTGTGCTCGAACCAGGTCCGCATGAGCGCCCGGAAGGCCGCCTCGTCGGGCGCCAGCTCCTTGAGGATCGAGCTCTGGCTGCGGCCGTGGGACATGATGTCGAGGAAGTTGTAGACCCCGGCCACCAGCCGCACGTCGCCCAGCGAGGTGAAATCGCGGCGCAGCGCGTCGGTGTCGCGGGCATCGGAGATCTTGTAGTAGCACATCTTGCCCTCGGCGGGACTCTTGAGCCGCCCGAGCTGCGCCGCGAGCAACTGGTCCTCGCAGGCGTTGCGGCTGTTGTCGTCGCGCAGGCCGTCGTGCCACAGCGCGGGATAGCCCTTGGCGATCTCCGAGGGGAAGAGACCGGCGAACATCGCGTTGCGCGCGTACGGGGTGGCCGTCGGCAGGATCGACCAGTACTGGCCGCGGTCCAGATGGAAGAACGGTTCGAGCAGCGGCTCGACCATGCGCCACTGGTCCATCCGCATGCAGTCGATGGTGACCCACAGGACCTGATCGTGTTCCTGCACCAGCGGTTCGACCCGCTGCTTGTAGATATCCGGACTGAGCAGGGGCGCGTCGTCGGCGCCGTGGAGCCAGTCCCGATAACGGGCGCGGACATACCGGCCGAACGCGAGGTTCGCGGCCGCCATCTGCTCGGCCTGCGTCGCCAGCAGACCGTGGTCGCTGTAGCGATAGAGGTCGAGGCCCCAGGTGACGAGGTCGTTGTAGATCACTTCCCAGTCGGCGGGACTGGCGGCATTGGCGGTCCGATCGCCGACGGCCTGGAAATCGCTCAGGTAGTCGCGGGTCACCTGCTGCTCGGTGATCTTGCGGGCCTCGACTTGCTTCTTGAGCGCGGCCTGGATCTGCAGCGGCGAGACCGGCTTGACCAGGTAGTCATCGATGCGCCGTCCGATCGCCTTGGTCATCAGGTCCTCGGCCTCGCTCTTGGTGATCATGATCACCGGCACATGGGCGTGCTTCTTGCGAATCTCCTCGAGCGTTTCCAGTCCGCCCAGGCCGGGCATCATCTCGTCCAGCAGCACGGCGTCGTAGTTCTTCTCGTCGAGCATGGCGAGGCCGTCGCGACCGTTGGTCGCGCCCTCGACTTCGTAGCCCTTCTGGCCCAGGAACAGGATGTGCGAGCGCAGCTCGTCGATATTGTCGTCGATCCAGAGAACGCGATAATCCACTTCAGTCGTCCTTCCCCGGCAACAGGAGCGAGAAGACCGTGCCTTGCTGGCCGGTGCTCTCCACGCGGATCCTGCCGCCGTGGTACTGCGTCACGATGCGCTTGACCAGGGCCAGCCCCATGCCCCAGCCGCGGGACTTGGTGCTGAAACCCGGCTCGAAGATCTTGGCGCGATGGGAGGGCTTGATCCCCCGCCCGGTGTCGCTGACCCGGATCTCGACCCCGCCCTCGGGCCGGTCGGACAGCCGGATCGCCACGGTGCCCTTGCCGTCCTCCAGGGCGTCGATACCGTTTTTGACCAGGTTCTCGAAGACCCACGCCATCAGGTCGCGATTGAACGCCACGACGTTGCGCGCGGCGCCCTCGGACCGCAATTCGACCCGCCCGCCGAGGTGCGGCAGCCGACGTCGGAAATACTCGATCGTGTCCTCGATCACGCCCTGCAACCCCGTGTCGAGCAGCTTGGGCTTGGAACCGATCTGGCTGAAACGGGCCGAGACCTTGTTGAGACGTTCGACATCCTTGGCGAGTTCCGCCAGCGTGTCGTCGTCCGCGGGCGCGCGATCCTGCAGCAACGCGAGCCAACCCATGATCGACGTGAGCGGCGTCCCCATCTGGTGAGCCGTTTCCTTGGCCATGCCGGCGAACAGCAGGTTCTGGTCGTTCGCCTTCTTGATCTGCATCCCCCAGAGGATGGCCAGGAAGAAGAGCACCATGATCGCGAGCTCGAGATAGGGCATGGTCCGCACCTGCCGGCTGAGCGCCGACTGGCCGTAGTGCAACGTGCCCTGGCGCCGGCCGTCCGGCCCCATGATCGCGAACGGCTCCGAGTGGCGATCGAGTTCCGCCGCCAGTTTCACCGCCCGGGCAATGCGCGGATCCTTCGGGTTCTGCGGATCCTGCCGCATGATCAGCTCGTAGTCGTCGACGTCGGGAATGCCCGTGACGCCGGAGTTCCAGAAGATGGGCCGACCGGCGTTGTCGGTGATGATCAGCGGAATCTTGATCTCGTTGATGATCCCGATGACCCGCTCGGCCTCCCGGGACTCGCCCGAGAAGAGCAGCCGGCTGGCGAGGTCGCTGAACATCTCCGTGATCAGGCGGTTCTGGCCCTCGAGGTCACGGGTGATCCGCAGCGAATACGCGGTGACCCCGACCACGATCAGGAGGCTGCCGAGCAATAGGTACAACGTGAACAGCTGCCGACGTTTCAGCCCGAATAATCCGCGGGGCAATGGATCCATGCATGCTCCCAGGCCGCCGGCGAACCGGTTTTTTGATGATTCGGCGACCACCGAGATAGGGCCGCAGCACCTCCGGAACCGTGATCCGGCCCGCCTCGGTCTGATAATTCTCCATGATCGCCACGACGATACGCGGCAGCGCCAGGCCCGAACCGTTCAGCGTGTGGACGAAGCCCTTGCCGCCGGCGCCCTTCCAGCGGATTCCCGCGCGTCGGGCCTGGAAATCCTCGTAGGTGCTGCAGCTCGAGACCTCGAGCCAACGTCCGACACCGGGCGCCCACACCTCGAGGTCGTAACAGCGGGCGGCCGCGAAGCTGAGATCGCCCGTCGCCAGCAGCAACACGCGATACGGCAGGTCCAGCGCCTGCAGCAGACTCTCGGCCTGGCCGGTGAGCTCCTCGAGCGCCTCGCGCGAACGGTCGGGATGGACGAACTGGACCATCTCCACCTTGTGGAACTGGTGCATGCGCAGGAGCCCGCGGGTATCCTTGCCGGCGGCGCCCGCCTCACGGCGGAAGCACGGCGAGAACGCGCAGTACTTCACCGGCAGGTCGTCCTCGGCCAGCGTGCTCTCGCGGTGGATGTTCGTCACCGAGACCTCGGCCGTGGGAATCAGGTAGAGATCGTCGTCCTGGCAGCGATACATGTCGTCGGCGAGCTTGGGCAGCTGGCCGGTCCCGATCATGGCCGCCGGGCCCACCATGTACGGCACGGCCATCTCGGTGTAGCCGGCGACGCGGTGGCTGTCGAGGAACCAGCTGATCAACGCGCGCTCGAGCCGGGCCAGATCGCCCTTGAGCAGCGAAAATCCCGACCCCGACATGCGCGCCGGTGCTTCCGCATCCAGCAGTCCCAGTTCGGCTCCCAGATCCCAGTGCGCCACCGCGGGAAAGCCCAGCTCGCGGGGTTCGCCCCACGTGCGGACCTGGCGGTTGTTCTCCTCGCCGCCCTCCGGCACGTCCGGATGCGGGATGTTGGGAATCTTGAGATACAGCGTCTCGACCTCGGCGTCCAGCTCCGCCGCCCGGGTCTTCAGCTCCTTGAGCCGACCGGCGACCTCGCGCATGCGCGCGATGGCGTCGGCGGAATCCTGGCCGGCCTTCTTGGCCTCGCTGATTCCGCGATTGGCCTGATTGACCTGCGCCTGCAGGGTCTCGGCCTCCTGCAGCGCGGCACGACGCGCGGCATCCTTCTCGTAGTAGGCGGTGATGTCCACCGACTCCCGCTTGGCGGCCACGGCCTGCGTCACCAGGTCGCGGTTCTCGCGCAAGAACTTGCGATCGAGCACGGAGCTGTCCTTCCTTTGGTTGCGTGCCGGCTCGCGCCGGTGCTTGCAAACCCCTCGTGTGACTGCTAGAACGGTATAACCAACGGCCCAAAGGGCGGCAAGGCAAATCACCGCCCGCCGGAAAGGACACCATGAAGCGCGAGGACCTACTGGCCGCCCTGCGCGGTCTGCCCGCCGAGGACCGGGTGATCACCGCCCTGGACGTCTCCACCGTCGAGGAAGCGATGGCCCTGGCCGGACGGCTGGGCGACCGCGCCCGGTTCGTCAAGATCGGCCTGGAGCTGTTCTCGGCAGCCGGCCCCACGGCGATCCAGTTGATGCAGGGTCGGGGAAAACGAATCTTTCTCGACCTGAAGTACAACGACATCCCCAATACCGTGGCCGGCGCCGCCCGCGTCGCCGCCCGCCTGGGCGTCTCCATGGTGACCATGCACGCCGGTTGCGGCCGCGCCGCCATGACCGCCGCCGCCGAAGCGCTCGCCCAGGCCGCCCCCGGACCGGACGGCTTCAGACCCGCGCTGCTGGCGGTCACCGTGCTGACCAGTCTGGGCCCGGCCGACCTGGCCGAGACCGGCCCCGGCCCCGACAGCGTGGCCGACCGCGTGACGCGCCTGGCCGGACTCGCGTGGGACAGCGGCTGCGACGGCGTGGTCTGCTCGGCCGCCGACCTGCCCGCCCTGCGCTCGTCGCTGGGCTCCGGACCACTGGCGGTCACGCCGGGGATCCGCCCCGCCGGCGACGACGTCCAGGACCAGAAACGCGTCGCGACGCCGCGCGGCGCCTTTGCCGACGGCGCCGATTTCCTGGTGGTGGGCCGCCCGATCACCCGCGCCGACGATCCCGCCCTCGCCCACGCCGCCATCGCGGCCGAGCTGGAGGTCTGAACTTGAAGCAAGCCGATGTCCTCGACCTGATGACCGAACTGGGCGCCCTGCACCGCGGACACTTCCAGCTCAGCAGCGGTCTGCACAGCGACAGCTACTTCCAATGCGCCCGCATCCTCCAGTTCCCGGACCTGGCCCGCGAACTCGGCGCCGCAATCGCCGATTTCTTCCGCGACGAGACCTACGACGCGGTCGTCAGCCCGGCGCTCGGCGGCATCCTGATCGGACACGAGGTCGCCCGCGCACTCGGTCGCCGGTTCGTCTTCACCGAGCGTAAGGACAACGTCATGCAGATGCGCCGGGGCTTCTTCCTGGAGACGGGCGAGAAGGTCCTGGTGATCGAGGACGTGGTCACGCGCGGCACCTCGGTGCGCGAAGTCTGCCGGGTCGTCGAGGAAGCCGGCGGCGTGGTCGCCGGTGTCGGATCGATCATCGACCGCACCTCGGACACCGGCGATCTGCCGCACCCGCTGCGGGCGCTGGCCCGCGTGGAAGTGGCCACCTGGCAACCCGACGACTGTCCCCTCTGCCGCGCCGGCGAACCGCTGACCAGACCGGGGAGCCGGGGGAACTAGTGCGCCGACCGGCCGCACTCGTGACCGCCATCGCCTTCACCATCCTGTGGCTGGCGATGCATCCCGCGTTACCGCAACAACCCACGGGCGACGTCTACACCAGCCTCGGCGTCGCCCGCCATCTGGCCCGGGGAGACGGCTTGACCAACGACGCCGTCTATCCCCTGTTCACCGCTTATCGGTGGGGTCGGGAGATGCCGCAGCCGCTCGTGCATCGGCCGCCGGGACTGGCCTTCGTGCTGCTGCCCGCATGGTGGCTCTCCGGCAGCGACCCCGTTCGCGTCGAGGCGCTGATCCGGCCGACCATGGCGCTGCTGCTGGGCCTGGCGGCCTTGCTCGGCCTGCTCGGCCTGTGAAGTTCCTGTACGACCAGATTTCTCTGAGGGTCATTATCAGGTTTTGACAAAAATTCTAGTATGTTATCGATACTCGCAAGACCCTTTTGAATGTATTGTAAATAACGAATCATGTTTGTTACGGGTGCAAAGAATTTTTCTGAATATATCGCCACAATAACAAAGTTTGCTACGTCTACCTTCCCTTGGAGAATTTGCGTT
>CAZJMO010000098.1:0-1109 GCA_964547085.1 uncultured Fibrobacteraceae bacterium
GAGATCGACGTCGAAGCTGGTGTAGCGGCCGGACCAGGTCTCGGGGTTCTCCCACTCGACACCCAGGCCGAACGGCGCCGAGACGCCGATCCCGAACGCCAGCGCTCCGCCGGTGTTGTGGGTGGCGCCGAAGCCGGGGATGATGAAGCTCTGCTCGACCGTTTTGCCGCTCGCGCCCGGCGTGGGCGGGTTGGCCTGCTGGAACTTCATGAGCGGCTCGACCGGCATGACGTTCAGCTCGACCAGATTGCCGGGCATGAAGCTCAGCGCGGCGATGTTGTAGAACATGGCCGAGCCGTCGTCGACCGACGCGGTGACCGCGCAGCCCATTCCCGTGGCCTTGGCGCCGGCCTCGTAGATGCTGAAACCGCCGGCTCCGGCGGTTCCGGCGACGGCCAGCAGGCAGACTCCCGCCAGGCAGGCCCGCGTTGACAAGTTGAACATGGTTCCTCCTCGAATACCGTGCCGGCAGAGGGCGCCGGCGCTACGGCGACGACCGGTCGTCGCGCCGCGCGCGATGCGCGGCTCCCCAAACGGTGTCCGCGTCGCCCGCCCACGATCGGCATCCGGACGACGGAACCTTGGCAACGGCCGTTTCCCGATGCATCATCCAGCAGCATCAACCCGGGAACGAACGCTCCCCCTCCAAGGAGTCCGGCCATGCTTGTGCTGACCGACCTCGCCGACTGGGGCATGAGGCCGCTAGATTCCCTAGCGCACACCCCTCAAGTCAAGCTCCGTTTGTCAGAACGACAACAGTTGCTCGCGGATTTCCTGAATGATGTCTTTCCGGATCAGGCCGCACCTGTGGCCGCGGAGACGCCGCCGGACGCGGCGCCGGGCGGCTGGGCCGCCCTGGCGGTGACGGACGAAGCGGAGGGTTCGCAGTACGATTCGCTGCTCCAGGCGACCCACCGCCCGGCGGGGTTGCCCGCTCCGGTGGCGGCCCTGGCGTTGACCGGCCGGGGCTTCCACGGGAATCGCGGTCGGCCGTGGCGAGCCCGGCGCGGCAACCTGCACCTGAGCTGCGCGGTGCCCGTGGATCTGGACGTTGCGCGTTCGGCGGCGGCGATCCCGGCGATCCCGGCCGTGGCGGTCTGCGACGCCCT
>CAZJMO010000098.1:1119-6485 GCA_964547085.1 uncultured Fibrobacteraceae bacterium
CTGCGCGCCCGGGCTGAAGCCGGAGATCAAGTGGGTCAACGACGTCCTCGTCGGCGGCGCCAAGACCGCCGGCGTGCTGACCGCCGCGCAGAGTCGCGGGCAGCGGCTGACGACCCTGGTCTACGGGGTCGGGATCAACGTGGCGAGCGTGCCGACCCTGCCGCCGACGCTCTTCGTACCGCGGGTAACCTGTCTGCACGACGAGGAGGCCGGGGCGATCGTCGAACTGGGGGCTCTCTGTCGCGCGCTCCTGGAGGCCCTGTGGTTCCGCATCGAGCAACTGCGGCGCGACGGTGCTGCACCCGTCGTGGCGGCCTATCGCGCGCGCTGCGGTGATATCGGCCGCCGTGTCCGGGTCTGGGCCGAGGGCCTGCCCGACACCGATGACCCGGCCACGTTGCCGCCACCGATCGCCAGCGGTCGCGTGTTGGCCATGGACGACGATCTCGCCCTGCACGTCGAGGGCGCAACCGGACCGCTGGTCGGCGGCCGTCTCGCGCACCTGGACGCGGACCGGCAGGATCGGGAACCACGCCGTTGATCGAGCGTATGCAGCGCATGCCTGCGCTTCTTCCTCACGACCGACCGCGCTGGGTCTGGCCCGCCAGTCTGCTCGCGACACTCGTCCTGGGAATCCTGGCGCTGTTCGTGCCGGAGGCGTGGTGGTGGCTCCTGGTGCCGGACAAGACGCTGCGGGCGCCGGCACGGGAGATCACGCCTGCGGCGTTCGAGCTGGTGGAACTGGAGATCCGTCGCCCGCCGCCGGTGATCGAGACCGCGTCGGGCGATGCGGTCGTGTCCGAGGAACCGGTGTTCGTCGACACCGACTGGTGGAATCGCGCCTGGGAATATCGGATCGAGGCCGACCTGTCGCGCGCCGGGACGGCGATTCCGGACACGTTGCTGCCCGCCGCTCTGCTGGAAATATACGGCGCCGGGGCCACGCTCGACCTCATCCTGGCGAGCCCGGACAGCGTGGTCGAGGCGCGGCTCTGGCAACTGGTCCAGGAGGACGAACTCCGCCGCGACGACCTGGACGGCGTGTTCGCGGCGATCGCCAAGGCGCGCGCGTTCGCGGACCTGAAGGCGCGTGAGGCCGCGATGTACGACGAGTTCTGAGCTGTGCGGATCCCGCTTCATCATGAACGCTCGCGGTCGTCTTGCGGCGCGATCGGACGCGGCTAAGTTGGCGTGGAAACCCCCGGGATCGATTCGCAACTACGGAGGGAGGCCGGGCATGTCGGAGCTGGCCGACAAGAAGTGCGTCCCGTGTCGCGGTGACGCACCGCGTTTGTCCACCGAGGAGATTGCCGGATTGCATCGGCACGTGCCGGAGTGGGAGATCATCCTGGGGCACCATCTCCGCCGCACGTTCCGGTTCGAGGATTTCAAGGATGCTTTGCGCTTCGTCAATCGAGTCGGCGAGGTGGCGGAGGCCGAGGGACACCATCCCAACATCTCGTTCACGTGGGGACTCGTCGAGGTCGAGATCTGGACCCACGCGATCGACGGTCTGGCCGAAACGGATTTTGTTCTGGCGGCCAAGATCGATCGGCTACCGCTGGACTGAGACCGTTCGTCGCCCAGCCGCGACGGTGTCGACGCTGAAGATGCCCAGCGCCAGCCAGATCAGGCCGAAACTCATCAGCCGAGCGTGGCTGAACGGTTCGCCGTACACGACCACCGCCAGCAGGAAATGCAGCGTGGGAGTGCAGTACTGCAGGAAGCCGACGGTCGCGTACCGCAGACGTCGCGCCGCGTTCGTGAACCAGATCAACGGCAAGGCCGTGATCACGCCGCTGAGCGCGAGCAGGCCGTCGCTGGTGCGGTCCAGGTGACCGAAGACGAGGACTCCCTGCCGGTCCCAGAACACGAGCGCCGCGAGTGCGACGGGCGCCAGCAGCGCCGTCTCGATGGTCAGGCCGGCCATGCCGCCGATCGGCGCGGTCTTGCGCAGCAGCCCGTACAGGGCGAAGCTGAACGCGAGCACCAGCGAGATCATCGGTATCCCACCCATCCGCACAGCCATCAACGCGACCCCTGCGGTCGCCAGGCCGAGGCTCGCCCACTGCAGCGGTCGGAGTCTTTCGCGCAGGATCAGGAGGCCCAGCAACACGTTCACCAGCGGGTTGATGAAGTAGCCGAGGCTGGCCTCGAGAAGCCGGTCGTGACCGACCGCCCAGATGAACGTGAACCAGTTGACCGCCACGAGCAGCGTGGTCGCCGTCAGCGTGAGCAACAGGCGGGGCGAACGCGCGGCCCGCAGGGTGGCGCCAAGGTCGCCGCGACGGGCCATCAGCAGGGTGAGCAGCAACAGCGACCAGACGATCCGGTGGGCGAGCACCTCCTGCGCCGGGACGTGCGCGACGGCCTTGAAGTAGATGGGGCAGATGCCCCACCAGAGGTAGGCGGCGAGGCCGTAGAAGACGCCGGCGGTGGCTGTGCGGTCTCTGGTCATGGCGATCCGTGGGTTGGAGTGTGCGGAGGAATGTCGTTGGCGGGGGGGAGGTCGGCAAGGTGCGGCGTCGCCGGGGAACGAAAAAGCGGCCCCGAAAGGCCGCTGAATCCGTTTGGCATCCCCGACGGGAATCGAACCCGTGTTGCCGCCGTGAAAGGGCGGTGTCCTAACCACTAGACGACGGGGACGCCTTTGAACGCGGAAAGCTATCCAGAAGTAACGCTTCTGTCAAACCGCGATTGCAGTGAACACCGCGTCCTACTTCGCGGCCTCGACGAACAGCATGGCGGTCGTGCGGCAACCGCCCACGAAGTTCGCCACGTCGAGCTTCTCGTTGGGACTGTGGATGTTGTCGGTGGATAGGCCGTAACCCAGCAGCAGCACCGGCGACTTCAGGCAGTCCTGGAACGTGCCCACGATGGGGATCGATCCGCCCTCGCGGATGAACACCGGCTTGGCGCCGAAGCCCTGCTCCAGCGCCGTCATGCCCGCCTTCATCATGTCCGACTGGCGCGGCACGAGCACCGCCTGGGCGTTGTGCAGGTTCTCGACCTCGCACTCGACGCCCACCGGGCAGATCGACTGCACGTACTCCTGGAACGCCTTGGCGATCTTCTCGGGATCCTGGTCGGGCACCAGACGCATGCTCACCTTGGCGACGGCCTTGGCCGGGATGATGGTCTTGCCGCCTTCGCCGCCGTAGCCGCTGGTGATGCCGTTGACATCGCAGGTGGGGCGGGCCCACATGCGCTCCAGGGTCGTGAACCCGGCCTCGCCGAACGGGGCGGGAACGCCGGTTTCATCGTGCAGCACGGCGTCGGTGTACTCCAGCGAGGCGAACGCGTCGCGCTCGTCCTGGTCCAGGTCGATGACGTCGTCGTAGAAGCCGGGCACGAGGCAGCGGCCGTCGGCGTCCTTCAGCTTGGCGACGATCTCGCAGATGGCGTTGCCCGGGTTCTGCACGGTGCCGCCGTAGCTGCCGGAGTGCAGGTCCATCGCCGGTCCGCTCAGGCGGATCTCCATGAAGCACAGGCCCTTCAGCGAGTAGCACACCGCCGGCGTCTGGGCGTTGTAGAGCGTGGTGTCACTGATCACGACCGCGTCGCAGGCCAGCTTCTCGGGGTTTTCCTCGGTGTAGCGGTAGATGCTCTCGCCGCCGGCTTCTTCCTCGCCCTCGATGATGAACTTCACGTTGACCGGCAGTTCGATGCCCAGCTTCACGTACGCCTCGAGCGCCTTGACGTGGCAGTAGAGCTGACCCTTGTCGTCGCTGGTGCCGCGGGCGTAGATCGTGCCGTCCTCGATGACCGGTTCGAACGGCGGGTGCGTCCACAGCTCGATCGGGTCGACCGGCTGCACGTCGTAGTGGCCGTAGAACAGCAAGGTCTTGCGATCCGGGCGCTGCTCGGTCTCGGCGAACACCAGCGGATGGCCGCCGCGATCGATGACTTCGACGGCGAGTCCGAGGTCGGTCAGCTCGTCGGCGACGAACCGGGCGGCGCGTACCACGTCGTCCTTGTGCTCGCTCTGGGAGCTGACGGACGGGATGCGCAACCAGTCGCACAACTGGTCCAGATGGCGCGGCTGATGCTCGGCGAGGTAGGCGAGGACCCGGTCGGTACTCATGATGCAAACTCCTTGGTAACTGGCTCATATCACCGATTCTGGGAACGTCGGCGGTTCATTCGCCTCCAAACTAATGCTTGACAGCATTCCGTGTCGAGACGATTGTGTGCCGGCACGCTGAACGCCGATATCGTGCCGACAGCGCCCTTATTCAAGAGATGGAGCCCTTCGAGGCGGACGCGATCCGGACCTTGGACGCGCCCGTGGAACTATGACCCGAAGCATGAGGGAGGACCCCCAATGGCCGACCTGATCATCAGCAAGAGCAAGACCAAGGAAGCCGTCAACGAATGCAACGTCAGCGGCGAGTTCTACGACGCCCTGGACGCCAAGGTTCGTGAGGTGATCGTGACCGCCGAGAAGCGTGCCATGGCCAACGGCCGCAAGACCGTGCGCCCACAGGATCTCTAGAATCCCCTCGATTCCGGAATCCGTCCGCGGGTGTTGCCCGTAATGACGCATCGGCGGGCCCCCGGCAATGGGGGCCCTTCTTCTGTGCCCTGTTGTCGGTGACGCCTCCGGCGTGCGGTGTCGCCCCGGGCTGACACCGGTCCGGCGCGGAACCGTGTCGTGCAGCGGTTTTCCGTCCTGATCGCGCCGGGCGCGGCGCTTGCAGGAACCGCCCGGAGGTGACGTATGGGAACCGTCGTGCGGACCGGAGGACTGCAAGGGATCGAGGGCTGTGCGGTCAGCGTGGAGGTGGATCTGACGCGCGGACTGCCGGCTTTCCACCTGGTCGGATTGCCCAATACGGCGGTGCGCGAGAGCCGCGAGCGGGTGCTGGCGGCGGTGCGCAACAGCGGACACCGGTTGCCGGCCGGACGCGTGACGGTGAACCTGGCGCCGGCGGACGTTCGCAAGGAGGGGTCGGGCCACGACCTCGCGATCGCCGTCGCGGTGATCGCGGCCGAGCGCGCGCGGCGCGGCGGTGTGGAGGCGATCGTCGATCGCGGGATGTTGCTCGGGGAACTGTCGCTCTTCGGCGAGGTGCGTCCGGTGCGGGGGTTGCTGGCCATCGTCCTGGATGCGCAGGCGCGCGGGGAGACGACCGTCGCGGTGCCGGCGTCGCAGGCGTGGGAGGCGCGTCTGGTGCCCGGGATGGATGTCGTCGCGGTGCGCACCCTGGACGAGGCGGTCGCGTGGTTCCATCGCGGACGTCGCCCGACGCATGGGCCGGCGCAGCCGCGCTCCACGGACCGGTCTCCGGTGGCCCCCCTCGATCCGGGGGCGCTGGCGCTCCAGCCCATGGCCGCGCGCGCGGCGGGCGTGGCGGCCGCCGGGC
>CAZJMO010000098.1:6495-10145 GCA_964547085.1 uncultured Fibrobacteraceae bacterium
CCCGACGGGTTCCCCCACCGCTCCCCGCAGCGGGCGGGGAGGTCGTGGCGGCCGCCGGGCGCCACCATCTGTTGCTGGTCGGCCCGCCGGGCGCGGGCAAGACCCGCCTCGCGAGGCTGATGACGCGGCTGCTGCCGGACCTCGACGAGACGGCCGGGCTGGAGGTGACGCGCATCCACAGCGCGGCCGGACTGCTCCAGGGGCCGGGATTGGTCCGTCGCCCACCCCTGCGGGCGCCGCATCACACCGTCACGATCGTCGGTCTCCTGGGCGGCGGCGCGCGCCTGGCGCCGGGGGAGGTGACGCTGGCCCACCGCGGGATCCTGTTCCTCGACGAACTCACCGAATTCGCACCGCGGACCCTCGACGCGTTGCGCGAACCCCTGGCCGAGGGCGTCGTGCGCGTGACGCGAAACCGCGGGCAGCGTCGGTTCCCCGCGGACTTCCAGCTGCTGGCCGCGGCGAATCCCTGTCGGTGCGGATTCCTGGGCAGCCGGGTCCGGCCGTGTGTCTGCGCGCCGGGGGAACTGGCGCGTTACCGAACGCGGCTGTCGGGCCCTTTGCGCGACCGCTTCGATCTGGCTGTGGAAATGGGGGATGGGCGGCCGGAGGATCTCCGGGCCGGCACGGGTGCCGCGGCGCCCGACGCCGCGGCTCTCCACGATCGCCTGGCGCGCGCTCACACGCTTCTGGCCGGACGGGGCGACCCGCCTACGGCCTGGACCCTGGCGCGGCGCGTGCGGGCGTACGGGCTCGACAACGGCGCGATCCGTGTCCTGGACGACGCCAGGCTACCGCTGGGGCTTTCGCCGCGGGGGATTCTGCGGACCAGCCGCGTGGCGCGGACCGTGGCGGCCCTGGACGGTCGGCTCACGGTGACGGCGCCGGATGTGCGGGAGGCGCTCCAGTACCGACACGAAGCCCTCGGCTGCTGGCGTGCTGCCGAGGGCTGAATGTTTCTGCGACGAGGATGGAATCAGAAACCGACCGTGAACCCGACCTGCCAGCTGAGCCCACCCAGCGTCTGGCTCTCGAATTCCGTCACCTCGCTGAAGTTGCCGGCCTCGTCGAACTCGTAGACGGGCACCTTGACGGTGTTCTCGTCGCGGACGTCGAAGTAGTCGGTCGGCTCGAACTCGATGGAGTGGACCTGGTAGAGGATCTCGACGCGCAGGCTGATCAGCTTGTCGGCGATCAGGCGGAAGCCGCCGCCGAAGTTCACGTTGGCGCCCGTGGCCGATCCTTCGACATAATCCGAGTCGATGCTGTACAGCGCGCTGCCGACGCCGCCGGTGACGTACGGATGGAAGCGGCCCTTGCCGCTCTTCATGTTCAGCGGGTACCAGACGGCGTTCACGTTGGTGATCGCGATGAGGCTGGACCGGTGCTCGGGGTCGAACTCCCCGACCTCGACCGGCGTCGGGTTGGCGGCGCCCACGGGCTTCGCCGACATGGCGTTGGAGATCTCGGATTCATACTCGGCGAACGTCGCGCCCACCTGGGCCTCGATCGCGAACCAGGAGGTCAGGTTGTAGCCGATGCGGAGAATCGGGTTGAACGCGGAATCGCCTACAAGCTTAACGCTTCCGTAGAAGAAATCCTCATCGGTGGCCTTGTAGATGAGGTTCTGGTGGTCGAGCATGGTTTCGGTCATGCCGAAGTATCCGAGCGTCAGCGACAGATCCCAGGATCCGGCTTCGATGGCCGGTTCGTACTGGACCTCCACGACCTCTTCCTCGGCGATCTCCGCGACGGCATCCTCGCCGACGATGAGGCTGAACGTCTTTTCTTGGGTCTCACCCTTGTCCTGGGCCCACGACAGGGTGGTCGCGAGGATGATGGCAAGGCTGAACAGGACGACGATGGGCTGCTTGGCCATTTCACTGCTCCTGTCGGGTCTGACTCGGGCGGTCCCGTCCGCTTTCGCCGGTCGACGGGGGCACGCCAACCGACCGAGACTGTCGATGCACCGGTATTAAAATCAGGCGCGGTGTCGGGGGTGTCAACCGGAACTTAATCTGCGTCAGGACCGTGGCTTGCGTCCGGTGTCGTCAGGTGCCGGACCTCGGGCTCGAGGTCTTCCCCGAAGCGATCATGGACTGCTTGCTTCATCCGCTCGGCCAGGACGAGCACATCCCGCGCGGTGGCGTCACCCGTGTTGACGATGATGTTGGCGTGTCCGGGGAAGACCGACGCCCCGCCCTCGCGCATGGTCTTGGCGCCGACGGCGTCCAGGAGTTGGCCGGCGGCGCGGCGTCGGTCACCCGGATTCAGCGGCGGCAGGTTCTTGAAGTAGCTGCCGGCGCAGGGGACGTCCCAAGGGTGCTTGCGGCGGCGATCCGCGATGTGGTCATGGCGGACCGATCCGGCGGCATCGACGTCGCCGCGGGTCAGCTGCAGGGTGAGATCCAGGACGACGTCGCCGCGCTCCTTGAGGGCGGATGTCCGGTACTTGAACGCGAAGTCTTCCGGCCCCAGTACATCCACGCGCCCGTCAGACCGCAGGACCGTGGCTTCCACCAGGAAGTCGCCGATCTCCTGCCCGTAACAACCGGCGTTCCCGACGATCGCGCCGCCCAGCGTGCCGGGGATCCCGGACGCGAACTCCAGACCCACCAGACCGTGGTCGAGCGACGCGGCGATCAGGTCGTCGAAATTCCATCCCGCCCCGGCGCGAACCGCGTCTCCCCGCACTTCCAGCAGGCGTGACCGCATCAACAGCACGAGGCCGGCGAACCCGCCGTCGTCGGCCAGGATGTTGCTGCCGGCGCCGAGGCAGGTCCACGGCAATTCGCGTTCCCGGGCGAATTCGAGGAACCTGCGACCGTGTTCGGCGTTCTCCACGGAGCAAACGAGCCCGGCCGGACCGCCGATTCGGAAGGTCGTCAGTTCGCGGAGAGGATGGTCCGCACGGACGACTCCTGATCCCGAGCCGAGCGCGGAGGCCAGGACGTTCCATGGTTGTCGGGCGGCGGAGTTGCCTGCGGACATGCTCTTCCTCGCTGGTTCCGGCGTACTTCCGGGTTGGGTCGTACGTTGATGGTGCCGGGTTTGCAATGCGGCCCGGACAGGGTACATTCAAGCGTCGCGAGCGGCTGTCCGCTCGAAAACATGTTGGTCCGCATCGGGACCGGGATCAAGGCTGGATCGTGACCGACCGCAAGCTCTTCACCGCAACCCTGGTCGTTTCCCTGGTGCTGCATGCCTTGCTGGCGCTGGGGACGCGGTTCATCGAGGTGCTGCCGGACATCCCGACCAGCGCCCGCGCGGAGGAGCCGTCCGTGGAGCTGGTGCTGGTGCCGGACCTGGAACCGCCGACGGTCGCCGGTGCCGAGGACCCCACGCGTTACACCGAGATTCCCGACCGCCTGGCCGATGAGCGTCCCGACAAGGCCGATTTCCTGGCCATGCGCGACAGCCGCGCGGCGGACCGCCTGCCCGGAGGCCAGTCCGGCAGCCAGCCGGGGACCGAGCGCGAAGGCGAGTTCCCGCAGGTGACCGTGGCGCCCGAGAATATCGCCGGCGCCGAGGGCGTGAGCGTCGACAATCCCGTCCTGACGCCGCCGCGCAGCCGGCCGCGCCGGCAGGAAGACCGCGGTCTCGTTTTTCTGTTTTTTGTCCTTGCTTGTTTCGGAGGGCCAGTATTTTTC
>CAZJMO010000099.1:0-4627 GCA_964547085.1 uncultured Fibrobacteraceae bacterium
GACAGCATCGCTCTGGCTCTGCGGGCCAGAGCTCCCATCTACATGGAGGATTCGGTTCTGCCGAAGGTCCGCGACAGCCTGCTGCCGCTCGACGTGCTCGACCAGACCGGTCCCGGACCAGAAGATTCCGACGAGGAGAATCCATGAAAAGGCATCCATTCGTTCCGGCGGCGCTCGTGCTCGCGGGAGTGCTGCTGCCGGTCCTGTGGTTGAGCGCGTGCACCGGGGCCGGCCCGGGGGCGGCCGGTGAAACCGCAGCGGATGTCGATCCCGGCGGCCGGCGGCTCTACGACCAGGTCGAACGGGAACACCAGTTGCACCGGAATGCCGAGGTCCTGGATCTGGGCGAGCGTCTGCTGACCGCGTATCCGGATCTGCCGCAGGGCGATGTCGTGCTGGACATGATGATCGACGCGGCGATCCGCCTGGACGAATTCGACCGGGCGCGCGATCTGGCGCTGGGTTTCCCGGAACGATTCGGCGCCAGCGAGCGGCGTGACCCGGCGATGACGACGACGGCGACGGTCCTCGCGGAAGCGGAGCGACCCGCCGACGCGGTCTTGGTCCTGGCGGCGCTCGCGGGCGCCCAGACCGACGATCCGGACGCGCTCCGGACCACCCTGGAAGCCGCCGAGCCGCTGCTCGGACGCCTCGATGATCCCGTGTTGCAGGCGTTGGCTGTGCGGCTGGCCGACAGCCCGCTGGAACCGGCGCTCGCGCGCGGACTGGCGGACCGGCGACTGGTGGCCGGCCCGACCGTGGGCGGCGCCGAGCCGGGTCGGATCGGCGTGCTGGGCCCGCTCACCGGACGTTACGCCCGGTTCGGCAACGCTTTCCAGGCAGGTGTCCGCCAGGCGTCGATCGCTGCGGACCCGGCGGGCACGAGCCGGTGGGAACTGGTGCTCGAGGATACCGAGGGCGATCCGGTGGCCGCCGCGCTGGCGGCCCAACGTCTCTGTCGGGAGCAACGATGCGAACTGGTCATCGGGGCGCTCCTGTCCTCGACCACGGCGACCGCGGCGCTGGTGACCGACCGCTACGGCGTGCCCTTGATCTCGCCGACGGCGACCAACGAGCGGCTCGGTCTGCTCGGCCCGAACGTGCTGCAGAGCAACCTGACCGGTCCGGTGGAGGCGGGCATCCTGGCGCGCCTGGCGAGCGAGGTCCTGCTGAAGGATCGCTTCGCCATCATCCGACCCGACACGCCGGAGGGCGCCTCCCTGGCCGCGGCATTCGCCGCCGAGGTCACCGCGCACGGCGACACCCTGCTCATCGAGGCCGTCTTCGACCCCAGCGCCACCGATTTCCGTTCGCAGGTGCGGGCGGTACGCGAACTGCGGCCGGAGGTCCTGTTCGTGCCCGCGACGGTCGATCAGATGGTGCTCCTGGGGCCGCAGATCGACTTCTTCAAGGTCGGCGCGCTTCTCCTGGGACCGAGCGAGTGGAACAGTTCGCGGCTGATGCAGAAGGCCGGATCGGTGCTGGAGCGGGCGCTCTGCACGGCGTCCGAGGTGGTCTACCCGGCGGCGTGGTCGGTCGATTTCGCCGCCGACTGGCCGGCCGACCAGTACGACGAGGAATCCTCGCGCCTGGCGCGGAGCGCGTATCTCGCGACGCGGTTGGTGCTGCACACCATGCAGGCGGACACGACCGCGGATCCGCGCACCCTGGCCGAGCGTCTGCGCGACAACCTGACCGGTCGTGAGGTGTCGCTGGCGGGGCCGGAGAGCTATGCGGCGACGGTCCGGATGGTAGAGGGTAGCGCGCTGGCGCCGTTCCCGGGCCGGCTCTACAACGAGGCCTGGCTGCGTCAGACGGCGGCCGACAACGCGCGGGCGGACAGTCTCGCGACGGTGGCGGTCGATACGGCGACGACGATGTCGGGCGATACCGGAGCGGTCACTCCGCCGGAACGCTGAACGGGCTGCGGAAGCGCCACTTGACCACGAGCCAGCGCGATGCCGGCGGCTTGCCGTCCCGCAGGCGCGGCTCGAAGACCCACTGCTCCATGGCGGTCCGGGCCGCATCGGCGAATTCCGGGCCGCCGTCGTTCCCCTGGATCATCACCGCCACGATCTCCGCCTGTTCGTTGACGAAGAACGCGGCCGTGACCGTGATCAGCGGACGCAGGCGGTCGGCGGCGCCGGCGCGTGCCGGGTAGAGGGGACGCACGAGCTTGCGGATGATGAAATCCGAGTCGACGTGCTGGCTGGGCATGAACATGTCGACGTTGGCGTTGCCGTCGCGATCGATGGCCTGGACGGCGTCGGCCGGCGCCTCGGTGCTCTCGCCGGCATCGACCTGGGGGGCGGTCGTGTCCTGGACCTCGGGCACCAGGTTGTCGGTCCGGGCGTCGGTGTCGTCGGGTTCGATGTCGTAGTTCGGGGCGGCCGGTGGCGGTGCGGCGTCCTCGCGGGTTCGACGGCGGACGGGGTCGATCCCGTCCTCGATGGAGATCTCGGGCATGATCTGCAGCGGGCCGTCGGCGCCGTACGGCGTGAATTTGCGCTCGATGACCTCGGCGCTCGGTCCCAGCAGGATGAGCAGGGCGAGGATCACCACGACAGCCGGCAGCGCCCACAGCAGCCGCTTGCCCACCTGGGCGCGTTCGGCCTCGTGGGCAGGCGAGAAGAGGCGCCGGTGGGTAGACCGCGGATCCTTGCTGTCGCGCGGCGAGACCATCACGGCGCCTCTGTCATCGGTTCTCCAGGAACATTCGGCCATGCCAATCCCCCGACGGCGAGCGGTCGAGCGTCCAGAGTTGCCACCGCGAGCCGGCGCGCAACTCCAATACATGGCGATCGCCCCTGGCGGGAAGACCGCGATCGCCCGTCTGCCATGAGGGTACGGAAGACTTCGACCTCGGTCCATACGGCGGGAGCCATTGCAGGTTGCCGTCGAGACGAACGAGGTCGAGGGTCGCGGCGTCGAGGGCGCCGGCGCCGAGCGCGGCGATCAGCTCGGGGAGCCGCACGCCGGGCGTATCCGGCTCGAACAGCTCGACCGTGCCGGCGAAAAGTGCGCGCGCGACCGCGTTCTGCCACGAGGGAGCGGTCAGCCGCTGCTCGGTCGCCTCGTCGACCGGTTCCTCGAGCATCACCACGACGGCCGGACAGGCGGTGTGGCGCAGGACGTAATCGTACCGCGGCTCGGCGGTCACGGTGTCGGCCAGCAGCGGGGCCAGCGCAGCGGCGCAGGCCGTCGCCCACGGCGTGCCGAGCTGACTGCCGGGATGGTGGCGGACGGCCGGAGCGCCGCGCCCGAGAGTCATGTACAGGTCGGCGCCGAAGGCGTCGGCGCGGCGCACCTTGGTCGGATCCGGGGTGTGGCTGTCGTCGTCGCGGAGCAACCGGACCTCGCAGCCGGCGCCGCGCAGCAGGGCCGCCAGACGGCCGGCGACCTGCAGGTTCAGATCGCTGCCGCGGGTGCCGTAGGGACCGCGGCCCTGCTCGTCGATGCCGCCGCCGCGCGGGTCGACCGCGATGCGCTTGCCGATCAGGGCCGGCAGCAGCGGTTGCCAGACGAGCGTGTCGGCAGGGGCGGCGGCGGGATCCTCCCACGGCGAGTGTCCCGTGTCGTCCAGGAGCAGGGGCAGGGCGCCGTCGGCCTCGATCCAGGCGAGGTTGCCCAAGCGGTGTGGGAACGTCGGCCAGCCGGGATCGAGATCGGTCGTCGACACGCCGTTGATCTGGTGCGCGGAATCCGTGGTCGGGCGGTGGCGCAGCCGCCACGCGCCGCCGGGGACGGTGTCGTGCGGCCACACGTCTTCGGGCGCGACGAGCAGGTGAGAGCGTGTCCCGGTGGGCAGGCGCCGGACGACCGTGCGGGCATCCGCGCCGGTCGAGGCGACATCGCCGAGGTCGGGCTCGACGATCGTCCGCCGTTCGGCGTCGGCCGGGAGCGGGTCGAGCATCAGGCAGCCCTGGCCGCGCCGTGGGCGCGGTACGGAGACGGCGTCGGTCCGGGCATCCGGGGAGGCGAAAAGGAGTGGTCCGCCGTGCGGCGGCAGGTGGTCGGCGAAATACAGCAGGACGCCACGTCGGGAATCCGCGGGTTCGCCGTCGAGGAGACACACGACGCGCCAGGGATGGGCCTCAGGGTGGACGACGGTGTGGGAACGGATGGGGGTGGCGCGGCCGGCGAGGTTGCGCGCGGCGACGGACACGTGGCCGGCCTCGGCCAGGCGACGCCCATCGATCGTGACGGTGCGGTCGTCGACGTCGAGGTGGCAACGGGTCGGGACACCGTCGATGGTCACGGCGATCGAGGCCGGATCGAGACCGGGCGCGCCGTCGGCGCCGGAGTCGAAGGTCCAGGCCGCCGGCGCGGGGTCGCGGCCGACGTCGACCGTGTCGGGCAGGCTCGTCCGCCAGCGCGGCGTACCGGCGGCGAAATACTCCCGCAGTCCGAGGAAGTACGCGCTGGCCTCCAACTCGAGGCTCCGCGCCAGCGAGAGGCGACCCTCGATCACGGGGTTGGAGATCATCGCGGGCTCGCCCAGGATCGCCGGCACGGTCGCGTTGCGCAGCACGTGGAAGCCGCCCGGCAGGATCTTGGCGGGCGCGATCTCGAGGGCGCGGACAAGTTGGCGGTGAACGGCGCGGGCCAGGTCCAGGTCGGCGCCCTC
>CAZJMO010000099.1:4637-10131 GCA_964547085.1 uncultured Fibrobacteraceae bacterium
GGTTATCTGCGATTCGAACGCAGGACCTATCCCTTAAAAGGGGAGTGCTCTACCAACTGAGCTAATAACCCATCTCTATTGAAATGCCCAGGGGATAGTAGGTCTGGGTCTCGTTGATGTCGGGGTCGCGGCTGGCGGTGCTGTTGTGGTGGATGGAGACGAAGACGTCGGGCTGCAGACTGTCGCAGAGCGCCACGCGGGCGGCGAGGTCGGCCGTGAGCGAGCTGTCGGCGGGGGTCAGGAAGTCCACGTCGGCGGTGCGGGTGAGTTGCACGTCGGCGCCCGCCCATTGCAGCAGACCCTGCAGGTAGAGCGCCACGCCCAGGTTGACGTCCGCTTCGCTGAGGCCTTCTTGGCCGACTGCGCCCGGGAAACGACCGCCGTGGCCCGGATCGACCAGAATACGGCGGCCACGGAGCGGCGAGGCGTCGACGCCGACGAGGTCGGGCGGGGTCTGGACGTAGCCGGGAATATCGGTCTGGTCGCGGGGCACGAGGCGGCCGGGACCACAGGCGGCGAGCCCGAACACCAGGGCTGGAAGCACGCCTGTTAAAATTCGTAAGTGACGCATTTTCAATGTTTCGCCCTTTCTGCTTTCGAGCAGATTACGAGATCGGGCCGGGCCTGTCCAGGGGAGGCCGTGGGGAGTCTGGACATCCGTCTCGGGGTCTGATACCTTTTCTCGCCACGCGGGGATCGTCCGTCCGCGTCGGGGCCGTCCTCGCGCGGTCCCTCCGTCTTGCTGCCGACGAGGATGACACCATGTCCCACCCCCTGCTCCGCGAGTTGCCGCCCGTGGGCGCGTTGCTGGACCATCCCGAGATCGCGCCCCTGGCTCGAGGGCGCCGTCGGGAATGGGTCACGCGTGTGGTGCAGGGCGTGGTCGACGATCTCCGGGACGACCTCTGTCGCGGACGGCCCGGAACGCCCGAGGACCGCGGGCAACTCGAGATCGAGGCCCGGCGGCGCATCCGGACGGCGGTTGCCGAATTGCTGGGGCCTACGGGGCGACGCGTGATCAACGCCACCGGCGTGGTCGTGCATACCAATCTGGGACGCTCGTGCTGGCCCGAACGCGCGGTGCGCTGGGCGAGCGAGGCGGCCGCCGGCAACAGCGACCTCGAGTTCGTGCTCGCCACGGGGAAGCGCGGGCATCGGGGCCGCCGGATCGAGGCGAAGGCCGCGCTGCTGGCGGGTTGCGAAGACGCGCTGGTGGTCAACAACAACGCGGCCGCCGTGTGGCTCGCCGTGCGCCACGCCACGCGGGGCGGGAAGCTGATCCTGTCGCGCGGCGAGGTGGTGGCGATCGGCGGCAGCTTCCGGCTGCACGAGATCCTGGCCGAAACGCACTGCGAACTCGTCGAGGTCGGCACCACCAACCGGACCAGCCTCGCCGATTACGAGGACGCGCTGGAACCGGGCGCGACGGTGATGAAGGTGCACCGCAGCAACTTCACGGTCAGCGGTTTCACCGAGGAAGTGGCCGTGGCCGACCTGGCGGTGCTGTGCCGCGGTCGGCAGGCGACCCTGGTCTACGACGCCGGCAGCGGCGCCCTCGTCCCGTCGGCGGAATTGGGGTTGCCGGTCGAGCCGACGCTGGTCGAGGATGTCGCGTCGGGCGCCGACCTGATCACCTGCAGCGGCGACAAGCTGCTCGGCGGTTGCCAGGCGGGTCTGATCCTGGGTTCGCGCGCACAGGTGGCGGCGTTGCGGAAGCATCCGATGCGGCGCGCGCTGCGGGTCGACAAGACGACCCTGGCGGCCCTCGACGCGGTGCTCACGCTGTATCTGGAGGCGGAGGGCCTGCCGCGGTTGCCGACCCTGGAGCACCTGGCGCGTCCGCTGGAAGACCTGGAGCGCGCCGCGGCCGACCTCGCTGCGGCGCTCGCGGCCGACGCCCCGGACGGTTGGACCGCGCGGGTCGCCCCGGCGGTCGCGTCGGTCGGCGGCGGCAGCTTCTCGGACGCCGAGATCCCGACGCGGTTGCTCCTGTGGGAGGGGCCGCGCGCCGAACTGGAGGCCGTGCATCAGATCCTGCGCACCGGAAACCCGGCTCTCGTGGCGCGGATCTCCCAGGAAGGACTCGGCGTCGACCTGCGCACGGTCGCGCCGTCGGAATATTCGCTCGTCCAGGATGCGCTGCGCGCGGCCTGGCTGGTGCTGCAACGGGGAACAGGTGAGGTGAGACGGTGATGAACGAGGGAAACCTGGACATCCGTCCCGGGGGACTGGACATCCTGAGTACGGGCCTGAACCTGGCCGAACTGGATCTTCACGGCGGCGACGGCTTCTGGGAGGAAGTCCGTCGCTACGCGCGGGATTCGCTGCTCGAGGCCCAGGTGGACGTGGCCATGGGTGGTCGTGCGGCGCCGCGGATCTGGGCCTTCGTGGAATCGCCCGGATCGGGGCCGGCGGCGGCCGCGGCTGCGTTGGGCGCGGCGTACCTGCTGGCCGACCGCGGTCAGGCCGTGGTCCTGGTGGACGCCGACGAGAACGAGCCGCGCCTGACGCGCTGGCTCGGTCGGACCGAGATGGAGGGCTGGATCGACATGGTCCGGTTCGGCGCCTCGCTCCACGCCGCGAGCGATGCCCTGCCGTCGGACAGTCGTCGCGGTTCGGTCCTGGGCATCGGCTCGTTCGCGCCCACGGGCGTGACCCCGGACGAGGTCGGCGAGTTGCTGGGACGGTTGCGCCGCCAGGCGGACGACCTGGTGCTGGTGCTGCCGGCCAAGCTGCGGTCCGAACCGTGGTTGAAGACGGCGGACATCCGGCTGCTCTGCTGGGACCTGCTGTCGCGGAGCGCCGCGGATACCGGCAAGATCGTGGTCGAGATGGAGCGGATGGGGGCCAAACCCGACGCGCTGGTCGGGTTCGGCGTGGAGGAGTTCACGGCGATCCGGGACCATCTGGTGGAGATCGAGACCAGGTCGGCCGAGGAGGCCGAGACGCCCGAGCCGGCGCCGGAGGAGCCGGACCTGCCGGACGACGCGGCGGAGCCGGAGCCCGTATTCGTCGATCCGCCGGGTGCCGAACCTGCGGCCGAGAAGCCGCCGAAGGGGCCGCGCCGTTCGTCGGGGATCTTCGTGTTCGCGGCCGTGGCGGCCGTCGTGTGCCTCGGATTGCTCGGCGTTTTCCTGGCCGGACAGTTCGGCGGCGGGGAGGATGCCGGAAGCGTCGTCGTCGCGGCGGTCGGGGACACGCAGCGCACGGTGCCGGTCGTGGCCGGGTCGGTCGATATTCCGGCTGCGAACGCGCCGATCGAGCTGCAGACCGAGGCGATCGAAACTCCGGGCGACGGTGCGACGGAGGATCCCGGAACCGCGGACATCCAGCCCGAGGTGACGCCCGAACCGTTGGTCGCGGACACATCGCCCGCTGCGGTCGTGCCCGACACGGCGCAGGTCGAGCCGCCGGCCGCGGAGCCGAACGGCATGGACTGGGCGCCGTTCCGCAAGCCCGCGGGGCAAGACGGCTGGGCGCTGTGGTTGACGTCGTTCCCGACCGAGTCCGACGCCGGAGATGAGATCCGTCGACTCGAAAGCCGCGGCATCCGCGCGGCCATGCACGCGGTCGAGATCAAGGACCGGGGCCGCTGGTTCCGGGTCTACGCCGGGAGTTTCCCCGACCGCGCCGGGGCCAAGGCCGCGGTCGAGGGGCTGAAGGCCGAACTGAAACACGACTGGGTGGTTCCCGCCCGTTTCTAGACTCATGGGTCGGTGGGGTCGCCTCGCACGGGGGATCCCGCACGACCGCGGAAGGATCCGTACGTGAAACTCAAGCGTATCGAGCTGCAGGGCTTCAAGTCGTTTGTCGATCACACCGTCCTGGAATTCGACCAGGGCATCACCGCCATCCTCGGTCCCAACGGTTGCGGCAAGAGCAACGTCGTGGACGCGGTGCGCTGGGTTCTGGGCGAGCAGTCGGCCAAGAACCTGCGTGGCGGCAAGATGGACGACGTCATCTTCAAGGGCACGACCAAGCGCAAGCCCGTGGGCATGGCCGAGGTCACGCTCACCTTCCACAACGACGACGGGCGCCTGCCGGTGGAGTTCGAGGAGGTCGCGATCAAGCGGCGCGTCACGCGCGACGGCAACAGCGACTACTTCCTCAACGGTTCGCCGTGCCGCCTCAAGGATCTGCGCGACCTGCTCTGGGACAGCGGCGTCAACAACACCAGCTACTCGATCATCGAGGAGTCGATGATCAAGCAGATCCTCAACGAGAACAACTACGAGCTGCGGCGGCTCCTCGAGGAGGGGTCGGGCATCACCAAGTACAAGGCCCGGCGCAAGGAGACCCAGCGCAAGCTCGACCGCACGAGCCAGGACCTGCTGCGCCTCGAGGACATCACCGAGGAGATCGGCCGCGAGGTGCGGTCGCTGCAGCGGCAGGTCGGCAAGGCGCGGCGGCACAAGCGGCTCTTCGCCGAGATCCGCGCGCTGGACCTGAGCCTGGCCAAGCGTCGGCGCGAGACGCTGGACCGGCGCGAGAGCGAGATCAAGGACGGCGTGCAGGAGTTGACCACGCTCGCGGAGACCGACAGCGGCGAGCTGAACGAACTGCGCGCGGGCATCGCGTCGCAGCGGCCGCTGATCGACGAGCGCGAGGAAGAGCGGCGACAGCTCGAGGAGGCCCTGCGGGTCTACGAGGAGGAGCTGCAGGAGAACGAGCGTCAGGTGGTCGTGCTCGAGCAGCGCATCGACGAACAGGAGCGGCGCGGCGCCGAGGCCGTGACCGCCGGCGAGGAAGCGGCGGCGCGTCGGGCCCAGGTGGAGTCGCAGATCGAGTCGCTGGAGCACCGGCTGGCCGACCTCAAGATCGAGGTCGACGGCGGCGGCGAGCAGCTCGGCGGGCAGTCCGAGGAACTGCAGGTGCTCGAGGCGCAGCTCTTGGACGACCGCGAGGCGCTCGATGAGGCCGTGCAGGCCAATCTCCAGTTCATCGAGAGCGATGCGGTGAGCAAGAGCCGGCTGCGCGAACTCCAGGTCAAGCGCGAGAATCGCCAGGAACGGTTGACGCTTCTGGAGGAGGAAGAGGCCGGTCTCGTGCGCGAGAGCGCGGAGATCGCCGCGCGCCAGCAGGAAGGCCGCGTCAAGCGCGACGAGATGGTGGGCCGCCGGCGCGCGCTGCTGGAACACATGGCCGCCACCGAGCGCAAGATCACCGACCTGGAGGTCACCGGCCAGGACATCCAGCAGGAAATCTCCGCGGCGACGGGACGGCGGGAAGCCGCGGCCGGCCGGCTCGAGATGCTGCAGAGGTTGCAGGAGAACTACGAAGGCTACGGCCAGGGGGCGCGCCACGTCCTGACCACCCATGGCGAGAGCGCGGACGTGGTCGGCGGACTCGCCGATGCCCTGCAGGTGGACGACGGGTGGACCGCAGCGTTCGAAACGCTGCTGGGCGAGGTGTTGGACGCGGTCGTGATGACGACGCCCGGCGCCGCGGTCCGGCTGGTGCGGGAACTGCGCGAGGGCAGGCACGGCCAGGCGGC